>JAYEKP010000139.1:0-12193 GCA_034661075.1 Bacteroidota bacterium | reverse complement strand
TAGCGACAATAATAATATAAAAAACAAATGGTAGAAAAATAAAAAATATACAATAATGAAAAAGCAAATTTAAATCTAAAATAGCCAAAAAGAAGTATAAGCTTCAGTTAGTAAATACATCCTAATTAAAAATTTCTTCTATTGATAATAAATCCTTAATTTAGGCAAACAAATAAAATGTAACCAAAAAATGCCTTTTCCCTTCTATAAACAACTCGATGCTATGGACTGCGGCCCTTCGTGCGTGCGCATGATAGCTAAATACTATGGTAAAAATTATACCCTGCAAACCCTGCGCGATAAAAGTTATATCACCCGCGAGGGTGTTTCGATGCTCGGCATAAGCGATGCTGCCGAAGCCATTGGCTTCAGAAGCATGGGCGTGCGAATAACGTTTGAGCAACTCGTTAAAGAAGCTCCGCTGCCCTGTATTGCGCACTGGAACCAGAACCATTTTGTGGTGGTTTATAAAATAAAGCAAACCAAAAAAGGTGTTTTTGTGCATGTAGCCGACCCGGCTCGCGGAATCATAAAATTTACGAAAGAAGAATTTATTTCCGGATGGGCCAATACCAAAGAGGATGGCGAAGAAAAAGGGTTGTGCCTGCTTTTGGAAACTACCCCCGATTTTTATAGTGCTGAGGATGAAAAACCCGATAAGTCGGGTTTTAAATTTTTATTCTCTTACCTGCGGCCGTATAAAAAAATTATTACGCAACTTTTTCTTGGACTTATCCTGGGAAGTTTGTTGCAGTTAATTTTTCCTTTCTTAACCCAAAGCATTGTCGATAAGGGTATCAATAACCAGGACCTGGGTTTTGTAACCTTAATCATTATTGCCCAGCTGGTATTGATTTTCTCGCGTACCATTGTGGAGTTTATACGCAGCTGGATATTGCTGCACCTGGGAACACGAATAAATATTTCGCTCATCTCCGATTTTTTAATTAAGATGATGAAGCTGCCGGTGTCGTTTTTCGATTCCAAAATGATTGGTGACCTCATTCAGCGCATTGGCGATCATCGCCGGATTGAAAGTTTTCTTACCTCATCTACCTTAAATATTCTTTTCTCATTTGTCAACCTGATTATTTTTGGCATTGTGCTTTTTATTTACAGTGTAAATATTTTCCTGATTTTCCTTGTCGGCAGTGTGCTTTATACGTTATGGGTTTACCTTTTTATGAAAAAACGGCGCGAGCTGGATAACCGTCGCTTTGCTCAACTTTCCGATAACCAGAGTAACATCATTCAGCTCATTACCGGAATGCAGGAGATTAAACTGAACAACTGCGAAAAGCAAAAACGATGGGAGTGGGAACGGATACAAGCCCGGTTGTTTCGTGTTAATATAGCGAGTTTATCTTTAAACCAGTACCAGCAGGCTGGTGGGGTATTCATCAACGAAGTAAAAAATATTATCATTACGTTTATTGCGGCTAAATCGGTTATAGATGGCAACATGACCCTGGGTATGATGCTGGCGGTGCAGTATATTATGGGACAACTGAATAGCCCGATTAACCAGATGATCAGCTTTTTGCAGTCTACCCAGGATGCCAAAATCAGTATGGAACGTTTGGGCGAGATTCATCAGAAAGATGACGAAGAATCGGACGAAACGCCTAAAATTGATATTTTGCCCGAAACTCGTGATTTGAATGTCGAAAAGGTTTCTTTTCAATACGAAGGCCCGCATTCACCTTTTGTATTGGATGAGGTGGATTTAAACATTCCGGAGCAAAAAATTACCGCCATTGTTGGAACCAGCGGTAGCGGGAAAACAACCCTAATAAAACTTTTGCTGGGTTTTTACCAGCCGGTGAAAGGAAAAATAAAACTGGGCGACCAGTATCTGATTAACATTAGTAACCGCATGTGGCGCGATAAATGTGGGGTGGTAATGCAGGACGGGTTTATCTTTTCCGATTCAATTGCCAACAACATTGCGGTTTCGGATGAAATTCCCGACCGGAAAAAATTGTTGCATGCCGTAAAAGTGGCCAATATCCAGGAGTTTATTGAATCGTTACCGTTGGGATACAACACCAAAATCGGGCAGAATGGCGTAGGGCTAAGCCAGGGACAAAAACAGCGAATTCTAATTGCCCGGGCCGTTTACAAAAATCCGGAATTTATCTTTTTCGATGAGGCAACCAATGCCCTCGATGCCAATAACGAACGCGTGATTATGGAAAATCTGGGACAATTTTTTAAAGGAAAAACCGTGGTTGTTGTGGCACACCGGTTAAGTACGGTAAAAAATGCCGATCAGATTGTGGTATTAGAAAAAGGAAAACTGGTAGAAAAAGGAACACATGCAGAGCTGACCAAAAAGAAAGGTGCTTATTATGAGCTGGTGAGGAATCAGTTGGAGCTGGGGTCTTAATAGAACAGTTGACAGTTTGCAGTTGGCGGTTTGCAGTTTGCAGTTTACAGGTTGGGATATTATTGATATTAAGGTTAATTTAAAGTATAATAAAATGGGAGATTTTAGAGATTTAAAAGTTTTTAGTTTGTCGTATAAATTAGCAATGAAGATATTCCACATTTCAAAAGGTTTTCCCAAAGAGGAAAAGTATTCATTAACTGATCAAATTAGAAGATCTTCTAGATCCGTTCCTGTAAATATTGCTGAGTCTTACCGTAAGAGAAGGTATCCAAAGCATTTTGTTAGTAAATTGTCTGATTCGGATTCTGAGTTAGCTGAAACTATTGTATGGTTAGATTTTTCTAAAGATTGCGAATATATTACAAGAGAAGAATATTTTTATTTTATTGAAAAATATGAAGAAGTTGGCAGATTGTTGGGTGGAATGATGAATAAACCTGAGAAATTTTTAATTTAATTTCGATCACCAGTTGCCAGTTTGTAGTGTGCCAACTGTCAACTGCGCTATAAAATGCTGTTTATTTAATATGAAAAAATAAAATTATCAAGAGATGGAAGAACACAATAAGATAGAGCTCCGCTCAACAGAAGTACAGGAAATACTTTCTCGTCCCCCTAAATGGATGGTGCGGTGGGGCATAACTATTATTTTTATAGTGGTTGCCATTCTCGTCACCGGAAGTTGGTTTTTTAAATATCCCGATATTATCCCGGCCAATATTGTTTTAACCACTAAAAATCCTCCAGCTCCAGTTGTGGCCAAAACATCCGGAAAGATTCAAAATCTTTTTGCGGATAATAATAAACTGGTTCGAAAGAATGAAGTACTAGCCGTTTTGGAAAATCCTGCAGGATATGAGAGTATCCGTACTTTAGAAGATTTACTGGATGGTTTTAATACTGATTTTACAATAGGTGAAGCATTTTTATTTACAAAGTATCCCCATGAACTAGGGAGTGTACAATCGTTCTATGCCAATTTTATCAAAAATATCGAAGCCTATAATCAGATGATCCGCTTAAATTATCATGATCAAAAGATTGGGCTTTATCAGCAGGAATTAAAAAAATATGGGAAATATCTGGCACATCTGGAAAAACAGAATTGTCTGCTGGATGATGATTTTAAATTAGTGCAAAAACAATTTTTAAGAGATTCTGTCTTAAATGCACAAAATATGCTTTCCGATACTGATTTTGAAAAATCAAAATCTCAGGTGATTGCCAAACAATACAGTCTGGAGCAGAATAGTGCATCCATTGCCAGTATACATTTGCAAATGGAGACCTTAAAACAAAATATCCTTGAACTGGAACTTCAAAAAAAACAGCAGTTAAGCGATTATCAATCGCTCATAGAAGAATCGTATAAAAATTTACAGGCTGCCATAGATTCATGGAAATATCAGTATATCCTGGTATCGCCAACCGATGGGAAGGTTACCTTTAATCAATACTGGAACGAAAACCAATCGGTAAAAGCAGGAGAGACGGTAATGACTATTATCCCGGAAGATGAGGGCGATATTATCGGGAAAGTACAGCTGACTTTCCAGGGTGCAGGGAAGGTAAAGCCTGGACAACAAGCCAATATTCAGTTTGCTAATTATCCCTATATGGAGTTCGGGATGGTGAAAGGTACTGTTCAATCTATTTCGCTGGCACCAAATAATAATTTTTATACCGCCGAAATAGAATTGCCCAATGGGTTAACCACCTTTTACGGAATAGAGTTGGACTTTAAACAGCAAATGACCGGAAAAGCCGAAATTGTTACCGAAGATATCCGGTTGCTGGAGAGAATTGTAAGGCCTCTGCGGTATATTCTGAAGAAAAATACTAACCTGGGAAATTGATTTATAATACGATGATTTATTAAAAGTTTAAACCACAAACATGCTTGGAGAAGACAGTAGATACTTTTGTTTACACTGTGGTTTTAAAAATATCTAACCACAGAGTTTCTCTGATTTTTTCACATAGAGGCACAGAGTAATGAAAATATAGATGTATTGCATTTGACTTTTTACTCCGTGAAACTCTGAGATAACCTCTGTGTACATTGTGGTTTCTAAAATATTTAACCACAGAGTTTCTCTGAGTTTTTCACAGAGAGACACAGAGTAATGAAAATATAAATTTATTGCATCTGACTTTTTACTCCGTAAAACTCTGAGATAACCTCTGTGTACACTGTGGTTTCTAAAATATTTAACCATGAAGGTGTCTCAAAAACCATAAAAAAGTCATTGCGAACGAGGAACGAGTGAAGACTGTCGGTTTACCCGCCAATAGGAGGGTAGGAACGGCATTCGCAATCACACTTGTAATTCTTTTTGTATACCCTCATGTATCACTTTGTGTCCGTCGTGGTTAGTAGAAATATTTTAACATCCTGTAAGATTAGCCCAAAGGAACACACTGATTTAAAAAAGTTTTATTTTCTTTGTTTATCAAAATAAGAAGTGTAAAGAGAAAGAATTATGTTAAAAAATCCTTTTGGAAAATATATATTTCAGATAAAATCATACGATTCAGATCAAAATGGACAATTAACGCTTCCGGCGCTATTTCATTTTTTACAGGAATGTGCCTGGGAAAATGCACGAGCCAATAATTTTGGATACGAGTTTTTGGAGAAAAATAATGCCTACTGGGTATTATCAAGAGTTTTGGTGCAAATGGACGAATATCCGCAATGGCGCGATGAGATAGAAATAAAAACCTGGGCCAAAGGCGTAGATCGGTTTTTCGCTATTCGTGATTTTCAAATTTATAAAAATGGAAAAACCATCGGTAATGTTACCAGCTACTGGTTAATTGTTGATAAAGATAAAAAAAGGCCACGTAAACCTGAAGATTTTAATTTTGTCCATGCGAATTTTTTGCGGGAGTCGGCGATTGAACAAAAGCCCGAAAAGATTAAGATTGATATTGACTTAACGAAGAATGAACAGCGCAAAGTATTTTACAGCGACATTGATGTAAATCAACATGTAAACAATGCAACTTATATACGCTGGATTCTTGATTCATGGTTTTCAAACCATAGCGAAGCTATTGCTGAATTTGAGATCAATTTTCTTTCCGAATTAATACTCAATGATGAGTTTACTGTTTTTGCCGGGAAACACAAGGATAGCTTTTTTTACGCATTACAGGATAACAAATCCAGGGATATTTGTAAGGCCAGGCTAAAACCAAAAAATGCCTAAAATTTATTTTTTTAGGCATTTGTAAGTATTTAAAAATTTAAAATTTTAAAAAGGTAGATCGTCCGGTTCATTTGCATCCGGCATATCATCTAGAGATGGGGGAGGAGGCATGTCATCCGGGATATTGTCCTGATTTTGCGAATTTTCTTTTTCTATTCGCCAGGCATCTAAGTTGGTAAAATAGCTTACTTTACCGTCTTTCTCCCATTTGTTGCCTCTGATGTTAAAATGAACTTTAATGTCATCGTTCAGATTCATTGCATCAATTAAATTGCATCGGTCCTGGGTAAGCTGGAATTTAATATGATCGGTAAACTCCATTCCCCCATTCGATTCGGTTTTTTCGATTACAAATTCGCGCTTTTTAAAGCGGTCGTTAACCTTTACCGTTTCGAATTTTTCAATTAGTTTTCCTGATATTTCAAAACTCATACTGTGATCTGTTACTCTTCGTGAATAATTATTTTTTCAATTTTATCTCCTTGTCGGATATCATCAATAATGTCGAGACCCTCGTAAATTTTCCCAAAAACCGTATGTTGGCGGTCAAGATGTTGCGTATTCTCTCTATTGTGGCAGATAAAAAATTGTGAACCACCGGTATCTCTTCCGGCATGTGCCATAGATAAAACACCACGGTCGTGGTATTGGTTATCTCCATCCAGTTCGCATTTTATGGTATATCCCGGGCCACCCATTCCTGTTCCATCGGGGCAACCACCCTGAATGACAAAGTTGGGAATTACACGATGAAAAGTTAATCCATCATAAAAACCCTCCTTGGATAATTTTACAAAGTTTTCAACAGTCCCCGGTGCATCGTTTTCAAAAAACTTTGCTTTTAGAGTACCTTTTTCTGTTATTATTTCTGCAATTTTCATTTTATGGATATTAAATAAAACAAGCACGTTGTTGCACGTGCTTGCATTATAGATAAACTATTCGTTAAATTATTCTTCTGTTGATTCAGGGCCTTTTATTACTTCAATCAGCTCAACATCAAAAATAAGTGCCATGTTGGGCTCCAAGGCTCCACCCGGACGTACTCTTACTCCGTAACCCAGTTCTGTTGGGATATAAAGTTTATAATTAGCACCTTCTTTCATTAGTTGTAGTCCTTCTGTCCACCCAGGAATAACTCCGTTTAAAGGGAATCTGGCAGGCTTACCTTTTTCGTAAGAATTGTCAAATTCAGTACCATCAATAAGTGTTCCACGGTAATGAACAACTACAGTATCGGTTTCTGCGGGTGATATTCCTTCCCCTTCTTCGATAATTTCATATTGAAGTCCGCTTTCGGTAACTTGAACGCCTTCTTTCTTTTTATTTTCTTCAAGAAAACTTCTTCCTTCTTCTAAATTTTTGGCAATTTTTGCGTCTCTCAGTTCTTTAAAATATTTCTGAATGATTTGTCTTGCTTGATCATCAGCAATATCAAGGTCTTTTTCATTAAACACATCTTCAATTCCTTTAATAAATGCATTATAGTTTAATTCGTTAACATATCCGCGTTCCAGGCTGTTTGCAATGTCTATCCCTAATGCATAGCTAACACTATCTAAATCGGATTTTAGTTTAACATTCGTATTTACGCTTTGTCCGCAAGACGAAAGAATGAACACAAATAAAGTGGAGATAATTAATAAGTTTCTAATCTTCATAGTTATTATTTTTTTGGTTATGGTATATTTTTTAGTCATGCAAAGGTGATTAAATTATTTGGAAAAGTCAAAAGTAAGGTTTTAAAAAAAGTTAAAATCTTTTGATATTTTTTTAACATTTATATTTTAATAGCTCTAAGCATATGCCTTTTCCCTTCGGGTCCTGGCAACCTTTCTAATTGAAAACCGGCATTTCGTAAATTTTGTTTAACCAGCCCTTTGCTGCTGTATGTTGTTAAAACACCATAGGTTCCTACTGCTTCGTATATTTTTGTAAAATTCTGATAACTCCATAATGCAGGTTGTTTTTCGGGAGCAAAGGCATCGAAAAATATTAGGTTATATTTTTCTGTAAATAGATAATCGTTGAAATCAGCTTTAATTTTTGTAAGATGAAAATGATTAGAGATTTCTATTTTCTTATTCCAGCTTACTTTGTGGAATTGATCAAATGTTTTTTTTGATTCTTCAGATAGAAGTTGGGTGTAATTCATCTGTTGGATTACTTCCTGTGTTACAGGGTAAAGCTCAATTCCGGTATATTCTACAGTTATCCCTTTTTTTGCACTTTCCAAATAGGTCAGCAAAGCATTGAGTCCGGTACCAAATCCTATTTCAAAAATTTTTATCGATGGTAGATTTAAAAAATTGAATCCTGCATCAATAAAAACATGCTTGGATTCGTTTATAGCTCCGAAAACCGAGTGGTAGTGCTCATTAAACGTTGGAGAGTAAAGGGTTGACGAACCATCTTTGGTATGAATGATTTTAATATTCAGTGATTAGGTATTTAAAATTTAGTAAAATTATGCATTTATTTGCAGGGTAAAGTTAGTAAATTGTTTAACGAATTGTAATTGTATTTTATTGATCCGAAAAATTATCCATATCGATATGGATGCATTTTTTGCATCCATTGAGCAGCGCGATAATCCTGAGTTAAGAGGGAAACCTGTTGCTGTTGGCGGTTCGAGCGAACGTGGAGTGGTGGCTGCTGCCAGCTACGAAGCACGAAAATATGGCGTGCATTCGGCCATGTCATCTAAAAAAGCCAAACAAAAATGCCCTGATTTAATTTTTGTGCAATCAAACCGCAAAAAATATAAAGAGGCCTCGCAGCAGATGATGGATATTTTTTATGAGTATACCGATTTGGTAGAACCACTTTCTATTGATGAAGCCTTTTTGGATGTTACACATAATAAAAAAAACCTCCCATCGGCTACGCTTATTGCCAAAGAGATAAAAAGGCGGATTTATGAGAAAACAAATTTAACAGCATCGGCAGGTGTTTCCATAAATAAGTTTTTAGCCAAGATTGCTTCTGACTATAAAAAACCCGATGGGCTTTTTGTGATAAAGCCCGATGAAGCAGAAAAATTTGTTGAGGAATTAGCTGTAGACAAGATACATGGTGTTGGAAAGGTAACAGCCGAAAAGATGCACCGGTTGGGAATCTTTAAGGGAATCGACTTGAAGGCTAAAACCGAAAAATGGCTGGTCGGTCATTTTGGCAAAGCTGGTTTTCATTTTTATAATATTGCCCGGGCGATTGATTATCGGGAGGTAAATCCAAACCGAATTCGAAAATCGGTAGGTGCCGAACGAACGTTTGAAAAAGATCTGGAGTCGGATTTTGAAATTATAACCTATTTATATCATATCGAAAAAGAGTTGTTTGAGCGAGTTAAGCGGCACGGTAAATATGGCAAAACATTAACATTGAAAATAAAATATGCCGATTTTAAGCAAATAACCCGAAGCAAAACCGTTTTTTATTCGATTAATACTTTTCAAAAGCTTCACCAGTTGGCCAAAGAAATTTTTACTCAGGTGGAACTGGAAAAAAGTATTCGTTTGTTAGGATTAACCGTTTCTAACTTTCCGGATGATAAACAACCGGAAAATTTGCAGTTGACCCTTAACTTTTAATCAGTTGATTTACTGCTTCTGAAATATTTGGGTAAGAGAATGTAAAATTGTTTGCTTGCAATTGGGATGGAATAACCCATTGGTTTGCAAGAAAGATTTCATTTCCCATATTTCCGGGAATTAACCTTAGGATAGCTGCCGGAATTTTTAACCATACAGTCCGTTTTAACGCTTTAGCTACGGTTTTGTTAAACGTTTTTGATTTTACCGGGTTGGGAGCGGTTAAATTAAAAATACCCGATAATTGATGATTATTGATGATAAATTCGATAGCTCGAATTTCATCTGTTAAATGAATCCACGAGAATCCTTGTTCTCCATCACCAAGATTTGCACCCACAAAATATTGAATCGGTTTTGTTAATTTGGGGAAAATACCTCCGGATTTTCCTAAAACCATTCCTGTCCTTATAATTGCTCTTCTTACACCATATGATTCTACTTTTTGGGTTGATTTTTCCCATTCATCCGTGACATAGGCTAAAAAACCCTCGCCTTTGGGTGCTTTCTCCGTGCATTTTTCTTTGGTATCATAACCATAGTATCCAATAGCCGAACCCTGAATGAGTAGTTGGGGTTTGTGTTTTGTTTTTTCAATGGCTTTGGTAATTTTTTGGCCTGCATTTATTCGGCTGTTTAAAATCTTTTGCTTGTGCTTTTGGGTCCATAACTTGGATGCAATATTTGCACCGGCAAGATTGATAATAACATCCGTTTGCTCCAGTAGTTCAGCTAGTTTTGAGATGTTTTTGTAATCCCATTGAAAAATTTTCACCCTTTCACCCAATGATTTTTGTGCTTTGTTTTTGTTTCTGGTAATCGCTGTAACAGTATACTTTTCATTAATTAGATGTTGGGTAAGTGCTGTTCCAATAAAACCTGTGGCTCCAAATATAGTTATTCGTATCATTGCTTATTCGTTTAATGCCTGCTTATATGTTTTTAATGCACGTTCTCTTGCAAATTTATGTTCAACAATGGGCTCCGGATAATCATTGGATTCTAATTCAGGAATCCATTTTTTGATGTATTTTAATTCAGGGTCAAATTTTTGGGTTTGTAATTCCGGATTAAAAATTCTAAAATAAGGAGCAGCATCACAACCTGTTCCTGCAGCCCATTGCCAACCACCATTGTTTGACGCCAGCTCGTAATCGAGCAATTTTTGTGCAAAGTATGCTTTTCCCCAACGCCAGTCAATAAGTAGATGTTTGGTTAAAAAGCTGGCCGTAATCATCCGGAGTCGATTATGCATATAACCTGTCTCATTCAGTTCACGCATTCCGGCATCCACCATAGGATATCCGGTTTTGCCGTTACATCAGGCGTTAAATTTTTTTTCATTGTTTAGCCACGCTATCTTATCGTATTGTTTTTTAAACGATTGTTCGGTAACTTGTGGGAAATACCACAGAATCATCATATAAAATTCACGCCAAATCAATTCGTTAAAGAAGATTTCGTTGAGTTCCGCAGCAGTTCTGATTAATTCCCTAATGCTTATTGTGCCAAATCGTAGATGGACACTTAATCTCGATGTTCCCATTAAGGATGGAATATCCCTGGTTTTATGATAATGGTTGATTGTTTCGCGTTGAATAACCTTCTCAGGAAAATCAAAATTTATAGGATTAAAACCAATATCCTGAATCGAAGGGATGCTTAGCGATGCTGTTTTATGTAGGTTGGATAGTTTTTTTTCCGAAGGATAACTTGGTATCTTTTGTTGGAAAAATTTTTCTTTCCATTTTTTTGCATAGGGGGTATATACAGTGTATGGACTATCATCATTTTTAACAATTTCCTCTTTTTCAAAAAATACCTGGTCTTTAAAGGTGAATACCGGAATGTTTTGTTTGGTAAAATAATCGATTATTTTTTTATCACGATCAAGTGCATAGGGTTCATAATCGTGATTAAAATATATGGCTTGAATTTCATATTGTTGATTCATTTTTTTAAAAGCATCCAGTGGATTATCATACAAGACAAGTAATGTGCTATTGTATTGTTCAAGTTTTTGTTTAATGCTTTTTAATTCCTTGTAAATAAAATTGATGCGAAGGTCATGCTGATTTTCTAACTTTTTCAGGATTTGTTTATCCAATATGAAAACCGGGAGCACGTTTCTTTTTTTTAATGCATAAAACAATCCATGGTTATCATTTAACCGTAAGTCGCGCCTGAACCAGAAAATATTAATTTTTTCCATGACTTGTTTTTTTCTTAAACCAGGGAATAAAAGCACTGGTTGATTGAATATAATTCTTGTAGTCTGGTTTTTTATTAATTAAATCTTTTTCAAGCAGAGCTACACCAGAAATCCTGATGATTAAAAAAGTCATTAACACAGAACCCAGTACCGGAAGGTAATAGCCCGAGGCAATGCTAAACAGCCCATAGCTCCACCATACCGTAGCATCGCCAAAATAATTCGGATGTCGCGTATATTTCCAAAATCCTTTGGTTAATAATTTTCCTTTATTTTTAGGTTTTGATTTGAAAAGCGAAAGTTGTAAATCACCTCCAACCTCGAAAGTAAAGCCAATCAGCCAAAAGAATACTCCAATATAATGGATTGGATTAAACGATTCTTCTCCTGCCAAAAATGTAGCCAGCAAAGGTGCTGATATCAGCCATAGCAGGATTCCTTGCAGTAAAAATACCTGAAAAAAACTTACCCACCAATATCTTTTAGGCCCATATTTTTGTCTAAAATTTTGATATCGATAATCTTCACCTTTACCCCAATTTCGTATGGTAATATAAATTGATAATCTTAATCCCCATAAAGAAACCAGCAGTAAAAGTATCTTATTTACTAAAGAAGATTGATTTGTTTGAAGAAAAAAGAAAAAGCTTACAACAATAAATAGGAATATGAGCGGTGCGCAGCACCCAGCGAGTATTCCCGGTTGAACTAAATTCTTTTGCCGGAGCTATGCACTTTAAGACAGATTTGATGGTTTTTATGAAGGTGGGATTATGATTAT
>JAYEKP010000138.1:0-12283 GCA_034661075.1 Bacteroidota bacterium | reverse complement strand
ACAATTTGAGCAAAGAGTGTTAAATTTGTTTTCATAGCCAATTTATATTTTAGTTGGTTAGTACTACAAAAATAAGGGCTCTTTAAACAAGAGCTCTAAATTGGCTATCTTTTTTTATTATTTAGGATAGATGTGAAATATTTTATATGATTGTTAAAACTTTTTATCAAATAAATACGTAAAATATTAATTGATAAACAAAATTTACTCCAGTTTAAAAGCAGGAAAAGTTACATAAAACGAAGTTCCAGTATTCAATTGAGTATCATATCCGATGGACCCTCCGGAATTTTCAACAATATTTTTTACAATAGCAAGGCCTAATCCCATACCGCTGGATTTGGTAGTAAAATTGGGCCTAAATAATTTTTCCTTTAACTCTTCGGGTATTCCAGCTCCATTATCTTCAATAGTAATTTTCACAAATTCAGGAATTTGTTCAACGTTAATAGTTATGACTCCTTTGCGTTCGTTAGGAATTGCCTGTATCGCATTCTGAATGAGGTTACTAAAAACAATAAGCACTTGTTCTAAATCGGCATATACATAAAGTTCAAGATCCTTATTGTATTGAGTATTAAAATTCACATTATGGGTCCCTTCGAACAGGCTAATAGATTCTTCGAGCTTTTGGATGATATTTACCTTTTGAGCTTTTGCCCGGGGCATTTTGGCAAAATTGGAAAATTCAGTGGCAATTTTCGATAAATTATTGATTTGGCTAATTAATGAGTTAGAGAATCGTTCGATCCGTTGATCAAAATCAGGATTTTTTTCTTTCCATGCTTTTTGTAGGTACTGAACCGACAATTTCATCGGAGTGAGAGGATTTTTAATTTCGTGAGCTATTTGTTTGGCCATTTCGCGCCATGCCGATTCGCGCTCCGATTTTGCCAGTTTCTCAGCATTTTCGGTTAGCTCACTTACCATCCGATTATATTCTTTGATTAAACTGCCAATTTCATCCTGACTCTCATATTGGATGGGTTCATTTTTTTTGCCCAGATCAATCGCACGAAATTTTTGCTGAATTAATTGTAAAGGTTTGGTAATATTATTGGAAACAAAAATGGCTATAATTATGGATAATAAAATTAGAAAGAAATAAATATTTACAACAGCTACGACAATGGTATAGATCTCTTTGCGCAAGGCGCTTTGTTTGGTAAAATAAGGTAAATTTAAATAGGCCAATAATTCGTTGTTATCATTTACAAAAGGGACATAGGCTGAATAATAGGTTAATTCACCAATATGTTCTTTATGGATATATTTACCCATTTTTTGAATAACCATACTGCGATAAGCATCAACATTCATCTTCTTACCCATTAAACCCTTTTCAAAAATTTGTGGGCGAGAAGAAGCCAAGAGATTTCCATTTGTATCATATAAATTAATATCAATATAAAACACACTGGAAAATTTATTCAGCAGATAGGTTAGATAATCAGTATAATCATCATCTAATTCATACTCGCCACCCAGTTTATGTTCCATCTCTACCAATACCGATTGTAATTTTTCACCAATACTTTCGTACAGGTTCCGTTCAAATTGCTTAAAATTATAAACCAATGTGCCCGAACCTACTAAAATTAAGGATAAGAAGAGCAAGCCTATCATGGAAACTTTTATTTTGTTTTTAAAATCATAACGGAAATTTTGTACGTTATGCGGAAATCTTATCATAAAAAAACTAAGGGTATAAAGAATATAATAAAACACGAAAATATACGAGAACGATGCCAGCGTATCCATAAAAGTAACTTTAGTATCACTGATTACCATACTGGTGTTATCATCGATTTTATAAATTAAATGCTCAAAATTATTATCGCTGGTAAAATAAAATTCTTTATTAGTCATCCACTCTTTAGGGCAGGTTAATTGATATGAATATTCACCAGATCGGGTAATAAGCTGATTATCTTTATATTTAGCATACGAATAATTAGCCAATACAGAGGAACGACTCATTTTTTGGTCAAGCAATAATTCAGGATAGCCCAATTCCTGACTAATTAATTTAGAATCTAAAGCAATAAATAAGGAAACTTCACTATTCCATTCGGGTTTATTGTATACTAATTTTCCAAAATAACTTATACGTCCGTTTAAATTGTCGAGAAAATAAAAGTTGCTTCCTTTTAGTTTATTCCCTTCTATTTTTAATAAATCTTCAAAAAAAGAATAACAATGAACGATATCGGTACTGTTTTCGTAATTTACGGTTAACTCATCGTTGGGATTACATACCGAAATTTGAAGGTCGTATTTTCGAAAATATCCACTAAAATAATTCATTTGAAGATATTCTAAAATGGCCCCTTCGTTTTGTATGTGCCAGGTCAGCAAATCACGAATAACCGTATCCTTTAATATTTGGGTTTCTAAACTTTCCAAAAGCATCTCAGCCACCTGGTCGTGTTCATTCGCTAAGTTTACTACCAAAACCTTTCGGGTTTCCTGGTCTTTTTGACGACTTACAATGGTTATAAATGTTACCGTATATACGGCAAAAAGTAACAATAAAAACATTTTAATGGCATACGTAAATACCCGTTTTTTTATCCGGATATAAACAATAAAGAAGTAAAAGAAAGCGAAAAATACAATAGAAAAAATTTCAAACTTAAAATCTAAAAAAGGAAGGAACAGAGACAAAAAAATGATAAATGGGAAGAAGAAAATAGCAATAGATTTGATGCTAAAATGATTTTGTAAATTACGGGCAAAACAATCGATGAGTAAAAATAAACTAAACGAAAGTAAAACAATAATTACAAATCCTATAAGGCTGTAAATGGACAGATCAAAAAACTGATATACATCAAATGAAATACTTGAATGTAAAATAAGACTTTTAAATAAAAAGTGCTCTAAAAGAAAAAACCCATACGGTATAAGAATAGATATAATAAGATATACATACTTTGAAAATTTACTCGTGGAAAATTTTATCGTAGTTTCTTTATAAATCAACCAGATAATAAATAAAAAAATAACAGCATGCAAAAGCAAATCACCTAATGAAGGGATAAGCCAGGAGATGGCAAACTGATGAGGTTGAAAAAGTTCCAAATGATTAAAAACAGAAGGGAATTTATAGGTCAGCATCAAAAATCTTATACCAATTAAAATAACTGATACAAGTAATATAACCATGTGTCTCCTTAAGGGAGAACGAATTTTAACCATTAATGAAGAAGTAAAACCAAAGAAAAAGAGCAAAGCCAATAAATAGAAAACCGATGCTAAATTAATGTAGGTATCATGATACCCGAAATTTGCATTTAGCGTTAAAGAAAACAAATAATTGTCATCATTGTCAGTTATTGCATATCCAACATCCGGATTTTTAGTGATCTCAAAATCTGAAGGTAAATCATAAGATGCATGAAAATCATTGTGAATAAAATTGTTAGAATAAGAATACTGGTTTTTAATTAAAAGTAAGCCAAAAATCTTAAAATCGCCAACTTGTTTATATTTTGAAATATACCATCCATTATCAAGTTGAACCAGTTTGTTAAACATTTTCTTGGGTGGCTTAATATTTTCTACCGGGACTAAATTATCCGACCAATATTGTAGTGTATCATTCACATACCCCAAAAAAACAACACCTTCATGTTCAAAAAAATTGGAAGGAATTAAATCAGCCGAAGCCATTAAATCTTTAAAACTTCGAGTTTTAATATCTTCAGTTAACAAATGAAGATATTGCTCTGTTTTCTCTAATTTACGGGATACTTCTGTTTGAAAATCTTTAAGTTCTTTGGTTTCATTTGCTCCATTGCGGATATTGAAATTAAAAATAATAGCTATACACAACGAAACCAAAAATGCAAGAAAATATTTATTACGTTTAATATTCATTAGAATATATTTATGTTATACCTCTGTTAATAAAGTAAATGCAATTGCTAATTTTTACTTCTGTATTTCAAATACCATGGAACCCTCAAAATTTATTACTCCCTTTGGTCGTGAAATCGCTATCGCTAAGTTCATATCCTTGTTGTGTACTTTATTGCATGAGGGTTTCACAAGAATATAATTTTTAGTTAATTAATTCGCCTTGTGGAACATCCATGTTATATTACTCATAAACATATTTTTTTAAATTAGTATTCGTGAACTCAGCTTCGCTTCGGTTCATTCCATTATTGTGAACTTTAGTGCATGTATGTTTCATAATATGATATCCATCAAAAACAACGCCATTTTCAATTTATAAAAACAACAGGTTTTAAATGTAATGATTTTTATTGATGATGATAAGGTTCCCCTTTTAAAATTGTCATAGCTCTATATAATTGTTCTATAAATAGGATCCGAACCATTTGATGTGAGAAAGTCATTTTGGATAACGATAATTTAAAATTACTGCGCTTATAAACCGATGCCGAAAAACCATAAGCCCCACCAATAACAAATACTATATTTTTCAATCCGGCAAACATTTGTTTCTCTATCCAATGGGCAAAATTTACTGAAGATAACTCTTTCCCATTCTCATCTAACAATACTACAAAATCTGAATTTTGTAATTGATTTAAAATTAATTCTCCTTCTTTTATTTTTTGTTGTTCAATGTCAAGATTCTTTGTGATTTTAAGATCGGGAATTACTTTCGTTTCGTAAGGTAAATAATGGATCATCCGTTGCTGATAATCATTAAAACCATTGAATATATATTCCTGAGCTGTTTTGCCAACCATTAAAAGTTTAACTTTCATAATGTATAACCATTTTATATTTTGAGTGAATGAAGATTAATATACACAAAATGATAAAAATTGGGATTCAAATCATTTTTTTATAATTTTATCCATTGATATTAATTTAACATTTAAATTATATTACAATTGGTTCGGTTTTTGCATTGCTAATATGGCAAACTTAAGATATTTTAAAATGAAAACCTTAAAAAAAGCAATTCCTTTAATCATCCTGTTTACACTATTTTTTAATTTAGGTTCATTTTCTTTAAACCAGGAGATACCCCGTGATATAGCTATCGCTTTTAAAGTGGGAAATGCGGATGAACTTTCCCGTTATTTTAACAATACCATCGAGCTGGTAATTCTGGATAAAGAAGATGTTTACAGTAAGGTACAAGCCAAACAAATTATCGATCAGTTTTTTTTAGATCACACACCTAAAAGTTTTGAGTTTGTCCACCAGGGTGGAAAAGAAGAATCACAATTTGCTATAGGCAAACTCGTTACCTTTAATGGAACATTTCGTATTTATTTATTAATCAAACTTAAAAACGATAAATCCTTTATTCATCAATTAAGAATTGAAACCGAAAATGAATAACGAGGCCCTTGAAACAATCTTAAAAAATGCCATAACTGAAGATCTGGGCGACGGAGATCATTCTTCCCTTTCGTGTATACCTGCCGAGGCAGAAGACAAAGCACAACTTCTTATCAAACAGGTCGGGATTTTAGCCGGACTGGAAATTGCTAAAGAAGTATTTAATTTAATTGATCCATCCCTTAAATTTGAACAATTCCAATTCGACGGAAATAACGTTAACCCGGGAGACAGGGCTTTTATTATTAGTGGAAAAACCCGATCTATCTTACAAGCCGAAAGGTTAGTTTTAAACATCATGCAACGCATGAGTGGTATTGCAACAACCACCCATGAGTATGTAAAAAAAATAGTAGGCACTAAAGCAAAAATATTAGATACCCGAAAAACAACCCCTGGTTTTCGGTATTTAGAAAAGCAAGCCGTAAAAATCGGTGGAGGGGAGAATCATCGGATGGGACTTTATGATATGATTATGCTTAAGGATAATCATGTGGATTTTGCCGGAGGAATTAAACAGGCTATCAAAAAAGCTAACGAATATCTTCAGCAAGTAAATAAAAATATTAAAATTGAAATTGAAGTTCGAAATATCAACGAATTAAACGAAGTATTAGAAACCGGAAGTGTACATAGAATTATGCTCGATAATTTTTCTCCCGAACAAACAAAAGAGGCGGTTCAATTAATAAACAACCGCTACGAAACCGAATCCTCAGGAGGAATTACACTCAAAAATATACGAGCATATGCCGAGGCCGGAGTTGACTACATTTCAGTAGGAGCATTAACCCATCAAATAAAAAGTTTGGATATGAGTTTAAAAGCTATTTAATTTACATTATATATTAAATAGTTTTTTTATTAAAAATGAATAATCCACAAAAAACACATTACAAATTTTTTAATCAGAAAATACACCATTATAGTTATAAGGCAAAGGAGATTTCTATTCCTGGTTTTAACGGAGTACCTATTTATTATGTAATTAAATTTTTCTTTTCAGGAATAAAAAATGGTTATTTAGCAACCAGGGCATCGGCTATAGCATTTAATTTTGCGCTGGCTATTTTTCCTACTCTATTGTTTCTATTTACCTTAATTCCTTTTATTCCGGTTCAAAATTTACAAACTGAGATATTACAATTAATCCATGAGTTCTTACCCCAAAATGCCTATCGGTATTTAGAATCAACTCTGGTATCTACATTAACCATTAAAAAAGGAGGTATTTTATCTTTTGGAGCCTTAGCCAGTTTATTTTTCTCTACCAACACTATTCATGCCTTAATTCAAGCATTTAATAATACATATCATAGTATTGATACCCGAAACTGGACAGCTATTCGCATGGTTGCTACATTGTTGGTTTTTATTTCGTTTATTTTAGTTACCACATCGGTAACCCTAATTATTTTTGGACAATCGGTACTAACGAAATTGGTTGAATTAGGTTTTCTCGAAATGGATCTTACCTATTATCTTATTACTTTTGGGAAATGGATCGTAATAATAGCGATGTTCTTTTTTACGATATCTTTCTTATACTATTTTGCCCCGGCAAAAAAATCAGAATGGAAATTTATTTCAGCAGGATCTACTCTTGCAACCATATTAGCCCTTTTAACATCGCTTGGTTTTTCGTATTTTGTAAATAATTTTGGCCAGTATAATAAATTGTATGGTTCCATTGGAACATTAATGGTTATTTTGTTGTGGTTATATTTTAACTCATTTGTCCTACTTTTAGGGTTTGAATTAAATGCCAGCATCAACAATGCAAAACTTAAAAACTCGAATTAAACACCCCTTGCTATGAAAAAAAAATACGATGCAATAAGAAATGAATACCAAAATAAAAAGCTTAGCAAAAAAGATGTTCATGCAGACCCCTTTCAACAATTTGTGCAATGGATGGACGAAGCTATAAAAGCAAAAATTAAAGAACCCACAGCGATGTCGTTGGCAACAGCGGGCAAAAATTTATTACCAACAAACCGAATTGTATTACTTAAAGAGATCCAAAACCAGGGATTTATTTTCTTTACCAATTACGAAAGTAAAAAAGGGTATCAATTAGCAGAAAACCCCTATGGTAGTTTACTCTTTTTTTGGCCTGAACTGGAAAGACAAATACGTATTCAAGGAAGAATAGAAAAATCTTCGAAAGAAATATCGGATAATTATTATCTAACAAGGCCTGCAAAACGAAGAATTGGAGCCTGGGCTTCGCCACAAAGTCAAGAAATTCCTAATCGCAAATACCTGGAGGAGCTACAAACAGAATACGAAAAGAAGTTTGAAGGAAAACCTCCACAAAGGCCCGATAACTGGGGTGGATTTATATTAATGCCTTATACCTTTGAATTTTGGCAGGGACGCCCTAACAGGTTACACGACCGAATTGAATATTATTTAGACGATTGTGACTGGAAGTTAAGACGTCTTGCACCTTAAAAATTATTGTAAAAAATTTTCAATAAAATTAATATTTTTGTAGCGTATCATTGAAATCAAATATTATCGCTAAAACAAAATTACATAAAAGAGTTGGGCTAAATACGTTTGGTGGAGTTTTTACACCTTCCATCCTAACCATTTTAGGAGTAATCATGTACCTCCGTTTTGGGTGGGTAGTAGGAAACGTTGGATTAGTAGGCACCCTTTTAATTGTTACGCTTTCCACTTCTATTACATTTTTAACATCCCTTTCCATTGCAGCTATTTCTACCAACACACCCGTTCGTATTGGTGGAGCTTATTATATGATAAGCCGATCGTTAGGCCTGGAGATTGGTGGTTCAATTGGCATTCCATTATATTTAGCCCAATCGTTTTCTGTGGCTTTATACGTTATTGGATTTTCGGAAAGCATCGTTACTATATTTCCCGGGTTAGATATCAAGTTGGTAGGTATTATTACTACTTTAGTTTTAGGTACCTTATCTTTATTCTCGACCAAAGCAGCAATAAGGGTACAGTTTTTAATTCTTGGAGTGATAGCAATGTCTTTATTATCGTTGTTTTTTTGGGAGCTCCATTGAAAACTCTCAAATTGAGATGTGGGGTGTTCCTGCAGCTAAATCCGTAGGATTTTGGAAAGTATTTGCTGTTTTCTTTCCTGCTGTAACCGGGATTATGGCAGGTGTAAACATGTCGGGTGATTTAAAAAATCCTGCTCGCTCTATCCCTAAAGGAACTTTCATGGCTATTGGTACGGGATATATTATTTATATGATCCTTCCCATCATCTTAGCCGGTCGTGCTGATGCCAAAACACTGGTTGAAAATCCATTAATCATGCAACAGATAGCTTTTTGGGGGGAGCTATTCTTTTAGGTGTATGGGGGGCTACACTTTCTAGCGCAGTTGGGAGTTTATTAGGAGCTCCCAGAGTATTACAGGCATTAACTAAAGACCATGTGTTGCCCAGAGCATTTGCATTTTTGGGTAAAGGCTCTGGGAAAGAACAAATTCCACGAGGAGCAACCATTTTTACAATCATTATTACACTTATTTCGGTCTACTTTGGTAATTTAAATGCTATTGCTCCCATACTTACCATGTTTTTTCTTACTACCTATGGAATGCTTAATATAACAGCCGGAATCGAAAAGTTTCTAAATAGCCCTTCATTCCGGCCAAAATTTAAAGTCCATTGGTTTTTTTCTTTTTTAGGGGCCTTTGGATGTATAGCCGTGATGGTTTTAATAAATGCCGTAGCTACTATATTTGCAAGTATATTTATTCTACTTGTATTTTTATGGTTACGGCGCAGACGATTAAAAGCTACCTGGGGAGATGTACGTAGTGGAATGCTGTTACAAATAATAAGATATGCCTTATTACGATTAAACTTTGAGCCAAATCCCAAAAGCTGGCATCCTAATTTACTTGTCCTTTCGGGAGCCCCAACCAAACGATGGCATCTTATTGATTTTGCCTATGGGTTAACCCAGGAAAAAGGATTAATTACTGTAGCAACCATTCTTAACGAAGAAAAAGTTTCGCAAGAAAAAATTCCATCATACGAAAAAAATATTACCGATTACTTAAATAGTAAAAATATCCGAACGCTAGTACGTGTGATGCGTTCTCAATATCCTTTTAAGGGTGCAATACAATTGGTCAATTCATACGGATTGGGATCGCTTATACCTAATACGGTACTACTTGGAGATACGGAAGAAGAAATTCATCATCATGCATATGCAGAAATGATAAGCCACTTTTATAAATCCAAACGAAATGTTATTATATTACAAAACATTAAGCACTTAGGCTTCAAATCAAAAAAATCAATTGATATTTGGTGGGGAGGTATCAAAGGGAATGGTGCATTAATGATGATTCTGGGGCATTTAATGCAAAACAGCCCCCACTGGCAAAACATAGAAATTTGTATCAAGATGGTTGTTCCTAACCAGCAAGCTTATCAAAATGCCAAAGAGAATCTCAGAGATATCATTTCTCAGTTTAGGCTCCAGTTTAAACAAAAAATAATTGTTGCCCATGGAGAAAAATTTTGTGACATTCTAAATAGAGAATCTTCAAAAAAAGATTTGGTTATGTTAGGCTTAAAAACTCCCGATAACGATTTCAAAAATTACTACGAAAAATTTAAAGCAGATACGAAAAAAATCCCGCGTAAGATTTTTGTTTTAGCAGCACAGGATATTGAATTTTCCGATGTATTAAATTAAAAAAGCACATCCAATTAAGATGTGCTTTAATCCTTGTTCTATTCTATTTTACTTATTGCCAATGTAAATATTTATTTACCAGCTCCCTTAACTCTTTTTCTTTACCATACAACCGTTCACTTAAATCTTTATCATCAAATGATTTTAAATTTTCAGCGGTTTGTTCTATAAGGCCAGCAGGGAAAACATTATTATTCTCAAAGTATTGGCGCTTTTCAATTAATTTCTCTGCAGATTCCCAGCAGGATTGTGGCAAATATTCCAGTTTATCTAATATATCTTTATGTTCTTCATCAAAGATATTAACACTCATGTATAATTTATCGGCTATTGCAAGGGCATTTTTCATCTCAAGTCCATGTTGAGCAGCTACAATAATACCTGCCACATAAAGATATAAATCAGCAGAGCCATCACCTGAACGAAGCTCAACCGTTTGTTTACCAGAAACATAAGGAATGTCTTGTTTTTCCTGAGGATTCGCATCTTTAACCATTCCGGTATCCGAAGTCCATCCTAAAGGTACACGAACCAGCACCGAACGGTTACTATCACCCCAACAAATATTGGTAGGAGCTTCCTGATGAGGAACTAATCGCAAATATGAGGTTGGTATTGTATTTCCAAATGCGGTTAACGGAGCAGCTAAATCTAAAATTCCGGCAATCATTTTTTTCGCTGTATCGCTTAATTTGCCGTTTTCAATCATAATGTTTTTTCCATCTTTCTCCAATAACATATGTACGTGCATGCCACTCCCTGCTTTTCCAACTGTAATTTTAGGAGCAAAACTGATATTTACACCATATTCGCTACCTAACATTCTCAAAATCCACTTGGCAATAACAAGTTGGTCAACGGCATCTTGTGGATTAACGGGTAAAAATTCTATTTCTTGTTGCTCATATAGTTGCCCCTCGCTAACAAAACTCCCCACTTCAGAGTGTCCATATTTTGTTTGTCCGCCACATTGTGCAATAAGGCTTAAGGCTTCTTTACGGATATGTCCAAATTTGGTAAAGGGAGGTGATTCGTGGTATCCTTTTTGATCGATAGAAGGATAAAGATCTTCTACCTCACTAACCACATAATATTCAAGCTCTCCCATAGCTTTAAAATCGTATCCTGTAGATTTTCTAAACTGCTCAGTAGCTTTACGTAAAATATATTCAGGTGAACTTTCTAGTGGCTTACCCTCACGATTATAAAAACTACATAAAATATCTACTGTTGGATATTCTGAAAAAGGGTTTACAAATGCGGTTTTAAAACGAGGAACAACGTATAAGTCACTTGATCCAGCCTCGATATAGGAAAACAGGCTGGAGCCGTCTACTCTTTCTCCGCTGGATAGTATGTCTTCCAAATGTTGTTTACTGTTAATAACAAAATTTAATGATTTTAATTTTCCATCTTCCCCAACATATCTGAAATTGATCATTTCAATTTCATTCTCTTCAATAAAATAGATAATATCCTGTCGAGTAAATTCCGAAGCAGGTTTTTTTAAAAATTGAACCAATGGGTTCGGATTCATTCTGATGTCTGATTCTTTCATATCTTTCTCTCTTTTAATGGTGAAAAAAGGACTACTAAACTACTGAGAAAAGTTTAAATATCAATAGTTTGTAGTCCTTTTTAAATATGTTATAAAATACAATTTTTGATTATCCGCTGATAATCAATAGCAATGTTATGATTGTTCTAAGCTGTCAATTCGATCTTCTAAAACTTTGATCTTAGCTTCAGCATCTGCTTGCTTTTGTTTTTCTATATTAACTACTTTCTCTGGTGCATTTTGTACAAATCGCTCGTTACTCAGCTTTTTCATTACAGTTTTTAGAAAACCTTGATGATAATCTAATTCTTCCTTTAACTTTTTTATCTCTTCTTCAACATCCACCAGGTCTCCAAGTTCAATATAAAATTCAGCTGATTTTACCATAAAAGAAACAGCACCCTCAATTTTTTGATTGGTTGTTTCAATTCTTGAAAGATTGGCCATTTTTACAATACATGAGTCGTATTGATTTGTATATTCTCCATTTACTTTAAGTGGTAATAACTCTTTTTGAGGTAAATTATTTTCATTACGTATATTACGTACGTCAGATATAATCTCTTTCACAAGTTCAAACGCTTCAATGATATCTTCATTATACGATTCCGCTTCGGGCATTTTCTCCATCATAATACTTTGCCCAGGATTTCTTTTTTCCATTAACTGCCATATTTCTTCGGTAATAAAT
>JAYEKP010000137.1:0-12370 GCA_034661075.1 Bacteroidota bacterium | reverse complement strand
CCAAATATAAACAAGGGATTTTATTTAAATGGGGGGATTCGTTTTTAATAATAGTAAAAATCTGTCCAAAATACCTGTAATTACGTTTGTATTTTTTAATTTTAAAAATATTTAGGACAGCTATGATGAAAGAGTGTAAAAAAATAAAAAAAAAATTTAATCCTGTATTTTTGTACACATATTTGAATATATTTGTAACAATTTGCCTGTAAGTAACGTTTTAACAAAGCCAAGTAATCCCTTACAAAAAGAATGAGACAGTTAAAAATTATCAAGCAAGTTACGAATAGAGAAACTGCCTCTTTAGATAAGTATCTGCATGAAATTGGGAAGGTTGATCTTTTAACTGCTGAAGAAGAAGTTGAGTTAGCCAGAAAAGTTCGCAATGGAGATAATCATGCTTTAGAAAAACTTATCAAAGCCAACTTGCGCTTTGTCGTTTCGGTATCTAAACAATATCAAAATCAAGGTCTTAGCTTACCCGATCTAATTAACGAAGGAAATCTTGGGCTTATCAAAGCGGCCAAACGTTTCGATGAAACCAGAGGATTTAAATTTATTTCTTATGCTGTTTGGTGGATCCGGCAATCCATATTACAAGCCTTAGCAGAGCAGGCAAGAATTGTTCGTTTGCCATTAAATAAAATTGGATCCATCAATAAAATAAACCGGGCACTGTCTGAACTTGAACAAAAGTACGAAAGAGAACCTTCGATTGATGAAATAGCTAAAGCCATTGAGCTGGCACCCGAAGATATTAAAGATGCCATGCGTAGCTCGGGCCGACATATTAGTATGGATGCCCCACTTACCGAAGACGAAGATGGCGATATGTACGAAATGTTGCTAAGTGAAGAAAGCCCCAGCCCTGATGGAAACCTGCTCAACGATTCTTTACGAAAAGAGATTGAACGTGCTTTATCATCTTTAACCGACCGCGAAGCTAATATCATTAAACTTTATTTCGGGTTAAACGGAAAACATCCTTATACTTTGGAAGAAATTGGCGAAGAGTTTAACCTCACCCGTGAGCGGGTTCGACAGATTAAAGAAAAAGCGATCAAACGGTTAAAACATACTACACGAAGCAAAATCCTTAAAACCTACTTGGGATAAATCAAAGTTTTACCCGATTTAATCTGAAGGAAACAAAGACGTTTCCTTTTTTTATTTATTTTTGCAATAATTTAAAGTATTAAAACTATGAATCATTTAATTTCTCCATCATTACTGGCTGCCGATTTTGGAAATTTAGAACGTGATATCCACATGATTAATCAAAGTGAGGCCGATTGGTTTCATTTAGATATTATGGATGGTATTTTTGTTCCCAATATTTCGTTTGGATTTCCGGTAATGAAAATCATAAAAAAACATGCAAAAAAACCCTTGGATGTTCATTTAATGATTACTGACCCCGATCGATACATTGATGATTTTTATCAAGCAGGAGCTGATATATTAACAGTACACCTTGAAACCTGTAATCATTTACACCGTACTGTTCAGAAAATAAAATCATTGGGCATAAAAGCCGGTGTTACGCTAAATCCACACACTCCCGTTCATTTATTGAAAGATATTATTACTGAAGTGGATCTGGTTTTAATTATGTCGGTAAATCCCGGATTTGGTGGTCAAAAATTTATTCCTAATGCTTTAGAAAAAGTAAAAGAATTAAAACAACTCATAAAAGAAAAGAAATCGAAAGCACTTATCGAAGTAGATGGTGGAGTGGATCATACCAATGCAAAATCATTAATTGATGCTGGATGTGATGTATTGGTTGCCGGAAGCTATATTTTTAAATCCAAAAATCCGATAAAAACAATTAAAGGGTTGAAAGAGCTTACGTTTTAATATATCTTTTAACCGCTAAGACACAAAGACGCAAAGCATTAATATAAAATGGATTAAGTGTATGATTAAAACTTTGCGTCCTTAGGCCTTTTTCTAACAAATTTTCATTAAACCTTTCAATTTACTACCTTCTATCACTTAAGACAAATAAATCTGCAGGCTTAACAAAAGATCAACGTACTATTCTTTTCCTTCTAAATAATCCTTCAAATAAGCATAGCGTTCGGTTAATTTTCCATCTTTGGTAATTGTTGCTCTTTCGATAATTCCTGCATCATCATGCCCAAAAAACGATGGATAAACTTTATCCATCAGGTCTTTCCCAAAATCAGAAGAAGCATTTCTGGGTAATTCGCCGGGAAGATTATCCACTGCCATCACCGTAATATTCTTAGGATTAACAAACGGCCTTTCTGCCTCACCGGTTTCAGGATTGTATCCATAAAATGGATCGGCAATGGTCGAAGCCCTTACGGTTGAAGCAATAGGCCCATTTACATCACAGCTGACATCAGCAATAACGGTAATATTAAAATCGGGATCTAGATAATCTTCTTTGGTAATAAATTTGGGTGATTTAGGATCCCAAAAATGGCATGCAATATAAAGATCGGTAACTTTGGTATAAGGTTTAAAGGTTGACTCATACTCATCGGGATGATCGAAAAAATGCTTCAAATTGAACTGCATACCCCCTTTATGTTTTACATAATGTTCTGGATCCAGCCGGCAAATTACGGGTTCATCAAACTCTTTATTCAAATATTCATCGGGAGTAACCTCTCTGATATTAAGCTGACTAAGTGTTTCCATGGCTCCCATAGCTACTCTGCCTCCTCCTGTTACCAGGATCTTTTTCTTTTGCAATTTAACCAGTTTCAATCCGGCAAACATTTCATCCATATCGCGACATTGGTGTGCCGGTTTTAATTCGAATGAGTCATTTCGGATCCCACGAGCCCTGAGCCCGTTGTAAGCACCGACAATGCCTGCCCATCGGCCAAAAGCAACAATACGTTGTCCGTTGTAATCGGTTAAGTACTCATAATCAACTAACCGAATCTTCTTTTTAATAATCTCCTGCAATAAACCACGGTTATAGGGTTGTTTTTTTCCCACATGGGCAAAGAAGAGGTAAGTTTTACCAGGAATTAAAGTAGAGGGTTCTACCTCTTTTACCCCCACCAGGATATCACAATCGCTTAAATCTTCTTTCACATTTAAGTCCAGGTATTGATATTCCTCATCGGCATAACATCTGATATCACTGGGCTGTATAAATAATTCGGTATTGGGAAATCGCTCGGTAAGTTTTACCGCTAACGATGGGGTAACAGGTACGCGTTTATCCGGTGGGTTCTTTGTCTCGCGTAACACTCCTACTTTTATTTTTTTCATAATTCTTATTATTTTTTTGTTATATTTTAGAGTGCTCTAAATTAACTTTTTTTAACGAAAATACTTAGTAATGGGCAAATGATTTTGTAACTTTGTAATTCTTAAAAACATTTCCATTGGGGCTGACCTGGTTTTGACGGTGAGGTAAATTGGAATGTAAGCATGCCGAGCATTGGGTTTTGGCTCGTAAATATCAAAGCTCAGATTTATAAACGGCGAAAACAATTACGCGCTTGCGGCTTAATATCACGAAGTGAATTAAGCCTAATCCCGGCGTAAGACGTCGGGACAAGCTGTCTCTCAGGCTGCGCTGTTTAACCACAGTCTGAATACGAGGCATCGTAAAAGTTAAACTAGTTCGGTTAGGGCTTCGATAACCGGGCGAAATTTAATGGAAGCTAAGGATTAGTTGGGCTGCTCTTTGCCACGCTAAACACGAAAACCAAAAAAGAGCTAAGCATGTAGAAAGCATTTTGGTTCCTTATTCGGACGCGGGTTCGACTCCCGCCAGCTCCACCATTAATCAATTTATAATTTATTAGTATTGGTGAGAGTCCTGATCAATGTTTCGGGGCTCCAACAATATTTATCTGAAATTAATAGAATTTGCTATGATAGGATATTGAAAAATATTACATTTTAAACTATTTCTTTATCCTTACCTTCCCCCGTCTTCATCCATTTCGAGAGAATAAACAAAAGCCAGGTAATCTTCTGTTTCTACAAAATTTGGCGGTATCCAGCAATGTTGGTCAGGAATTTTATCAATATCTTTAAAATCTATAATATCAACAATCTCGCGGGAGAATAATTTGTAAACGATAACTTTTTTGTTGTAAACCATTAACTTTAACAAAACAGCAGTCATCTCTTCATCATCTTCTTCTTCGGTTAAGGTCATATAATAATCGATAAACTTATAATGGGTAAGTTTAACATATTCGGAGTAAAAGTTAAGTTCGGGTGTTGATCAGTTAATCATTATATATAAAAAATTCTATTTATTTTTTGAAATGAAAAGCTTCTTTTTCCAATTGGGCAGCCAGTCATTTATCATAAAAGCTTTTTATAAATTTACTTTTCTATTTTAATAATACTCCTTAATATACTCATAAGCTCTTGTAAATAGTGCTTGATCTTTATGTAACTTATATTTCAAAAGTGTTTTACGTAATGATTTCTGTACTTCTCGTTCTCCAGAGGTTGTTGTTTGCCAACCCGGAAAACGCACCATTTTCACAATGCTATCAATGTCTTCAACAATTCGTTCTACAACTGCGGGTGTTTTTTCTGTTTTAGCTTCCATGAATAACTCTGATAATGCTGTTTTTGCTGATTTCTGTTCTTGTTGCGTTAAGATCTCTTTTTCAACTTGTACCGCTTCCTTTGCTATTTTACATAAATCTTTCACAAACTCAATACTTGAAATTAAACCAATTTCTGCTTTATGTCTTAAATCTTCCAATCGTTCGCTTAACTTTTTAAATTTTGGGTTATTGGAGTGTTTTTTGAATCTTTTAATCAATTCTTTTTCCAGCTTTTTTACCTTTTTAGGATCTTTATTTAGCAATATTTCATCAATTACTTCTGCATCCATTACAAACTCATCTAAATTTTCATGTATTCCATCAACGTGAATATTTTGATGTATTAACTCTGTGGTTTTTGCTCCTAGTGCATGCCATAAAAGTTTGCCTGTGGTTCCAGCCGGTGGTTTTACCGATTCATACACCTGACTCAACCACTTATAATCCTTCTCATATAAACTTAAGAATGGTTCCGGACTTAAGGATTCCCATAATTTTGCCAAGAAAACATAATCCTTGGCAAAAGCATCTCTTTGTTCGTTAGAACGTAAACACTCCTGAGCTGCTTCCAATCCTTCGTATCCTTCCAAGTCACGATCAACACCCGAAAAATGCGATAAAGCATCTTTTACAGCTTGTGGTAGTTTATCTTTTAGTTCCGTTAAATTGGTGATTATTTTTTTTACTGATTCTTCGTCGAATTGCAAGGCTGTTGCTGCATCGTCGAACACTCCAAAATAATCTACTATGCGTCCAAAGTTTTTATTGGGATATAAGCGATTGGTTCTACAAACTGCCTGTAATAAGGTGTGATCTTTTAAAGATTTATCCAGGTACATGGTTTGTAAAACAGGCGAATCGAATCCTGTAAGAAGTTTTGCCGTAACAATCAAAAATTTAAGTGGTGAATCGGTATCATCAAATTTCTCAATTAGCTTTTCCTGCTGATCTTTATCAATTCCCCACTTTTGTTTGAACTCATAATCATCGTTGGCATTGGTTGAAATAACCACTGCACTCGCTTCCGCATCGATGTGTTTATCCAGTTCTTCTTTGTACTGCACACAAGCGTACCGATCCGGTGTCACAATCATGGCTTTTAAACCATGCGGATCCACTTTGGTATCAAAATGTTTGATGATATCCTTTACAATCAACTCAATTCGTTCAGGAGATTTTAAAAATGCTGACATGCGTGCAGCTTTTTTACTTAAGGCATCTGCTTCTTCATCTTTTAAAGCAGCCTCATCTTTTAACTCTTTAAAAAGTTTATCGATGGTTTCTTTATCCACATGCACATCCGTTCAAAATGCAAAGGTAACGTTGCGTTATCGCGAATGGAATCCTGGAAACTGTATTTCGACAGGTACCCACCCTGATCTTCTTCGGAACCAAAAGCCCAGAAGGTGTTTTTATCGGCTTTATTGATGGGTGTTCCTGTTAAACCAAACAAAAAAGCATTAGGCAGTGCCGATCGCATTTTACGATCTAAATCACCTTCTTGAGTGCGATGTGCTTCATCAACCATCAAAATAATATTTTCCCGGGTATTGATATCGGGATAAGCATCTTTGAATTTATGTATCGTAGTTATCAATATTTTTCGCGTATCTTTCTCCAGCAGATCGTTCAACTCCGAAATACTGTTTACCGAAACCATATTCGGAACATCCGATGCATGGAATGTTCCTGTAATTTGAGAATCCAAATCTACCCTATCGATAACTATAATAACCGTTGGACTTTTTAGCTGTTGCATTTTACGTAATTTTTGCGCTGCAAAAACCATGAGCAAGGATTTTCCCGAACCCTGGAAATGCCAGATTAATCCTTTTTTAATTTGTCCGGCCAACACCCGTTGTATAATCTTATTGGCACCTTCGTATTGCTGGTAACGACAAACAATTTTTATTCTTCGTTTCTTTTTATCGGTGGCAAACAAGGCAAAATTCTGAAGAATATCTAACAATATTTTTAGATGCATCAGATGACTTAACTGCTTTCCGACTTCGGTCAGGGATTTTATGGGTAAAATATTTTCTTCCTCTTCGATTCTCCAGGGCGACCACTGTTGCAGCGGGCAACGAACGCTGCCATAAAACAATTCTTTTCCTTCGGTTGCAAATGAAAAAATAGAAGGAACAAATAGTTGTGGAATAGCGTTTTCGTAAATTTTATGCACTTCGTGTGCGCCATCTAACCACGAAACCGATGGACGAACAGGCGTTTTTACTTCGCCCAAAACTATCGGAAGGCCATTGATAAAAAATACCAGATCCGGAATTTTGGTTTCTCGTGCTCTTACCCGGTATTGATTGGTAACAACAAACGAATTTTGGCTGATATCTTCAAAATCGATGAGCTTGATGCTAACATGACGATTATTCTCACCAAAAGGCATGGTTTTATCACCCAGCATCCATTTTGTAAACTCTTCGTTAGCACAAACCAACCCCGAATGACTTACCGAGATTAAAATAGCCCGAAGTTTATGAATTACTTCATCGGCTCTATCAGGATTAGATGCAATCGCAGGATTCAATCGAATTAATGCATCGCGCAATTCGGTTTCCAACAACACTTCGGTTATTTCACGCTGCAACTGCTCTGAAGGGATGTATTTCCACTGCTGACCATATTCCGTTTGTGGTTCCTGGATGGTTTTATCCAACAAATTTACTCCGGATAACTGGTTGATGATAAAATATTCTACGCTATTGAGTTCATTAAATGTCATGTGTTATCTCTTTAAGTAGATTCATTATTTTAGTATATCGGGTATTCTGATATTCATTTGCTACATTAGCCAAAACAGCTTCCTGTAAAATATCATCATTCTGTATTTTAGTAAACTCTCCATTTAAATATTCACGCACATTTTGTTCGGTTTCCAAAAGCTGGTTTTTTATATTGGAAGTATGGTCTAACAGGTAAACAATGTCTTCAAAATCATGACTTGTACGCGGATCCTTACCGCTGCGGTTATTAAAAGCTTCGAACTTAGATGCCAGAAAAAAGGGCAGCGGTAAAATACGTACTGTAATACCTTTTACATCAACCGCTTGCAAGTGCCTGAATCCCGGCTCAAACCATCGGTTCGCCGGCGACCATCCAACATCTTTGGTTGACATTACATCTACTTTGATATCATCGTACCTGAACCTGCATATTACATTATCTTCTGCTGATTGCGTAAAACCTTTTTCGGTAAGTTTTTCGCGGATAAATTCCAAATCGCCCAAACCTGTTATTTCAATGCTAATATCAACATCCTTGGTTTCTCTAACATCTTCGGCTGTTTTATCATCGGTATATAATGTAACCACTGCACCTCCGACAAATACAGCTCTCTGGTTTAATTCTCCTAAAGCATGAGCAATTCTTTTTATGGCTATCGGTTTATTTGCTCTTCTCTCATAAAAGTCGTTTGTTTAATTCTTCTATGGCCAGATTTTTCTCCCGCACTTTTCCTACACGCAACGCATCACAAAGCGACACCAACTCATAAAATACGGCATCTTTTATACAGGCTTCAGCCAGGTTTGGATGCAGTGGTTCAATCATCTGACCTCGTGTATCTCCCTTGGCATAAGGAATAATGTAATGCTCGGTGCTCGATATTATTCCGATCAGTGGTTTGGCCGAATGAGCTGTTTTTATGCCACGGGCCAGTGCTCCCGGTTTTTGTGGATATACATATCGTATGCCATGTTCCAGAAATTCCAGCAACGCGAGTTTCATTAAGCGTTTTTTATCCTGGGCTATTAAACCTGCAAATACCGAACGATTGATGCTTTCGCTAATTTCGCTGGCACTTATTCCGAGCTCATACGACAGGTCTTTCATCAACCAATTGTTTTTACCTTTTGCAGCTATTTTAAGCAAAACAACTATATCGTGCGGGCGCATACCGTTGTGTTTCTTCATGTTGTATTGTTTTGTTTTACCTGCAAGTTATAAAAACTTTTACATATTTGCAATTCGCAAATCGCAAATCAAGAGTTTTTGTTAAAATATCTGATGAATTAAACTCTTTTGTAAGGATGTGGAATTGTTTAATTTAGAATCTAAAACTTCAATAGATTCTTCCAATTTTCTCATTTTTTGAACAATTCTATTTTGAATATCTTTTGATACCTTAGGAATCTTGATTCTTTTTAATCCCTCCAAATCTAAATGAAGCACTGTTGTTCCTGGTGAGTTTGCATATAATATCCAATGTATCCAAGATGTTTTAAGGGCATAGTATAAATAATCTCTCAATAGGGATTTTTCTTTAATTTCAATAGCAACTAAATCCATTGTAAAAAGCATCTTTTCATCCTGATAAACTTTCGGATGTAAAGGAAATCCGACTACATTACCATCTCTTGTTATATCCGTACATGCAATTATCAAATCATCGTTTCTCACAAAGTGTGTTTCTTTATAATCACCATTATAATATTTTATCCCATCTTTATTAAATCCTCCACCTCTTTCAATTGATTTCAAATTAAGAAGTGGAATACCATTTTCTTCATCCGAATAAGAAGAACTTTTATAAGTCACCCCTTTACGAGTTTTTATTAATTCAAACAACTGCCAATATTCATTAAATTCTCTCGGAAAAGATTCTTCTATACTAGATTTATAAGTAGTTTTTAATCTCGATAAGAGCTTTTGGTCATTCTCGATTACCTCATCCATTGCCCAAAGGAGCTCGGCAAGTTTGGCTTGCTGGTCTTTGGGTGGGAGAAGGAATTCGTAATTGGCTAAATCTTTAAATTTAACTCTTGGTGAAAGTCCACCGGCAGAGTGTTTTACGGCGTAATCAAAAAATCTGTCATTACAAACTACAAATGGTAGCAATTCAGGTAAAATCTCTTCTTTGGCTCTAAAAACAGTAATATCTCCCGAGCAAATTCCAGAAAATGGTGCTTGTGCTGCTTTTTTCAAATAAGCTCTTCTACGACCAAATAGCACATCGCCTTTTGCAAATTTCTTGGTAAAGGTAGTACTTGCACCCAAATTGGCACTTCTGCGCAAATGCACATCTTCCGAGTCAATATGCTCTAAGCCAACAACATGTTCAATATCTTCTGCTTGTAAATCTTTTGTGTTCTCTTTCGGTTCTTTGGCAATATCACCAAATTTCAACAGTGTCCAGTTGCTTTTATCTATATTTAATTGTTTCAGTGTTTTTTCCATTACTTATCAAGAATTTGAAAAAGATCAGACATGGATTTTTTAAGTTCATCAGATGAATTCTCCCAGTCTTGATAAACTTCTCCAAAACTTGTTTGATTTCCATCGATTGATTCGTTGGGTTGCACGTATAGACTTATGGCCATATTTCCTTTGTTTTCCATTACGTTATCAATGCTTTTTACAGCTGCAAAGTTGTTTTCATCTTTGTAATTCTTGTAAGCATTAAAAATTCTGATGATATGTTTTTCTTCGAGAAAAGCCATCGTTTTCTCTTGCTTTACTTCTTTTACAGCATTAATAAAAAGAATCTTTCCTTTTCGGTCTGCTGGTTTATTGTTATTTGTAATTAATAAGCACGCTTCCATTGGGGAGTTATAAAATAAATTGGGTCCTAAACCAATAACACATTCAACTACATCCTGCTTAATCATTCTTTTGCGCATTTCCATCTCAGCATCCCGAAATAAAATACCATGTGGCCAAAGGGAAATGGAACGTCCATTTTCATCATCCAGACTTTTTTGCATATGTTGCTGAAAGGCATAATCAGCTCTCGCTTTAGGTGGTGTTCCCCAGATATTTCTTCCAAACGGATCGTTTTCGAAGCTTTTGCGGTCCTACTGTTTTATAGAGTAAGGCGGATTGGCCAGGATAACATTAAACTTTTTGAATTCGTCGTTTTCCAAAAATGCAGGATTAGCCAGGGTATCGCCACGAACAATGCTAAATTCTTCAATGCCATGCAAAAACATGTTCATGCGTGCAATGGCAGATGTTATCAGGTTAATTTCCTGTCCGTACAATTTTAGGGTTCGGTACTCTTTTCCTTCTTCTTTTAGATGCAAAGCACTGTTCAACAACAAACCACCGGAGCCACAGGTAGGATCGTACACACTTTCCCCGGGCTGCGGGTCCATAATTAGTGTCATAAGTTTAACCACGGTTCTGTTGGTATAAAACTCGGCTGCTGTATGTCCGCTATCGTCGGCAAATTCTTTAATCAGGTATTCGTATGCATTGCCCAACTGGTCGTCGGGTACATTGGCAATGTTTAATTTATGCTGCGAATAATGCTCAATCAGATTGGTGAGAATTTCATCAGATAAACGGTCTTTATTGGTCCAGCTGGCATCTCCAAAAATCCCAAACAGGGTATCCGGGTTTGCTTTTTCAATGGCCCGCATGGCGTTTTGTATGGCTTCGCCCACATTTACCGTTGTTTCGCGTACATCGTTCCAATGAGCACCTTCCGGTATTTGAAAATGGTGGTTTTCGGCAAAAGCTGCATATTCCATATCACCACCGCTCTCTTTCATGGCATTTTCATACTCTTCGTCGTACACATCGCAAATGCGCTTAAAGAACAATAGCGGGAAAATATATTGTTTATAATCTCCGGCATCAATGGTACCACGTAAAGCCGTTGCCGCTCCCCAGAGGTATTTTTCGAGTTGTTGTTGGTTCATTCTATTCCGTTGTTTCTAAAACATTCTTGGTTAAATAAGATCTTAATATTGGTCTAAACCATGCAATAGCAGCTTCCCCATCTTTTAATGTTGCTTCAGTAAAATCACGGCTATGACGTATGCTGTTTCTTAATTCTCCTAATTGACTAAAACGTGTCATGATTACTCCTTTAGAACCAAATCGTGATTCAAAATAATTCCAGTCAGTTTTGAAATGATAATATCCTTATACTCTTGTAAATCAAAAAAATCAAGCTTACGTCTTATATCTTTAAACTGATCTTCTTCTTCACCAGGATTCTTTGATAACCAATTTTTAATTCGCCCCTCAACCTTTTCTTTCATATGCTCTGGAATAAATTCATCATAAGCATCATTTTCAGCTTCATTGTGCAACACATCTGCAATTAAACTTCTCAAAGCCATCTCAACCTGTTCAATTTCACTATTAATATATTCCATATCTTTAGGAAGTTCTGTTTCTATATTATTTTCAAAATAAGATTCTAGAAACTTATTTATTCCTTTCTGGTTTCCCAATCTAATGAATCATTTAAAACGTCTATCGATTTCAAATATACCAAAGGAGCTTTTTTACTTTTACCTAATTTACCTGGATCAAACCGAATCACAGAATTTGTGGTATTAATCCAGTAATATCCTTTGCTATCTTTTAAAACACCGTTTTGTCTACATTCCAGACCTAAATAACCATCACTTTTATTAATAATCCTAAAATAATCCTTTTGATGATTATACAATTTATCAAGGTCAATCATAACCAGATCATGTAACCTTCCCACAAGAATTTGATGCTGATTCATGACTTTAACAAACTTTACCACATCATTCAACTCTTCTGGTAAAACCTGAATAAATGAATCCTTATCATAACTGTAATAAAAAAGTCCTTCAAATCCACCTAACCATATATTTCCTGTACTGTCAACATCCGTAGTAAATCCGGTTTTTATAGGAACCTTATCTTGATCAAAGTAATAAAAGTCTTTCCCATCAAACCGAAGAACCGTTTTATCTGTAACCAACCAGTAATAACCTTTTTTATCGTATGAGATACCCATCACATAACCATCTTTACCAGGGATAAGATTTTTATATTTCTTTACATGGCCATTTTGATTATAATAT
>JAYEKP010000136.1:0-12488 GCA_034661075.1 Bacteroidota bacterium | reverse complement strand
GTTCCACCTCTTCCCATTCCGAACAGAGAAGTTAAGCCCGCTAGCGCCGATGGTACTGCATAAGTGGGAGAGTAGGTCGTCGCCGATTTTATTGAAGCCTCAATCATTGTGATTGAGGCTTTTTTTACTTAATAATTAATTGATTTTTCTTTCTATACAAAATTTTACTTATCTTTTTTTATTTGTAACCAATTAACATTCATTTCGTAAATTTATTAGTAACCAAAATCTTTTATTTTGAAAGGGTTTTTACATAAACTATTCATTCCAGTTGTATTTATTGTTTTCTTTTTATTTGTTAACACCTGTAAAGATGGAGAAAGGGAATCGTCTGTTTCTATGAATTCATTAGAACGAATTCAGAAACGAAGAAAAATTATTGCCGTAACTGATTTTAATTCTACGAACTATTTTATTTATAGGGGTGAACCCATGGGCTATCAATATGAATTATTGAAGTTGCTTGCTGAACACCTGGATGTTGATCTTGAAGTAGTAGTAGAAAATGATGTGAATAAAAATTTCGAGATGCTTCTTGAAAAAGAATGTGATATTATTGCCATCAATCTAACTAAAACGAAAGACCGAAGCAAAATAATAGATTTTACAACTCCTCACAGTCAGACCAAACAGGTTTTAGTACAGCGAAAACCAGATAATTGGAGAGGATTGACAAAAGATGAGATTGATTCAAAATTAATTAGGAATCAACTGGATTTAGCCAATAAAGTTGTATATGTTCAAAAAGGTACTTCATATGCTGAGCGGATAAAAAATTTATCTGATGAAATAGGAGATCATATAATAATTATTGAAAAAGCAGATTTGGAAGTTGAACAATTGATAGAACTGGTTGCAAGTGGAGAGATTGAATATACTGTTGCTGATGAAAATATAGCAATGGTTAATCAAACGTATTATCCTATTCTTGATATTGAAACAGCTATAAGTTTTCCTCAAAGTTTAGCCTGGGGAGTTAGAAAAGAAGATGATTCTTTAAAAATGGCTATCAATAAATGGCTTAAAGATTTTAAAAAGACATTGGATTATGCACTAATCTATAATAAATATTTTAAGAGTCCTCGTTCTGCAAAAATTATTGAAAGTGAATATTATACCATAACGAGTGGTAAAGTTTCTGCTTATGATGATTATATTAAAGAATATAGTAAAATTATTAATTGGGATTGGAGGTTAATTGCATCTTTGATTTATCAGGAATCGAGATTTAAATCAAATGTTAAATCATGGGCTGGAGCTTATGGTTTAATGCAATTAATGCCAACTACTGCAAAGAGATTTGGGGTAAATAAAAGTTCATCACCAACAGAAAATATTAAAGCTGGGATTAAATTCATAAAATGGCTTGATAAAAGATTTGAGAACAGAGGAATTACAGATGAAGAAGAAAAAATTAAATTTATTTTAGCTTCTTATAATGTAGGGTTGGGCCATATTTTAGATGCCAGAAGACTTGCAGAAAAATATGGAAAAGACCCAAATGTTTGGGAAAACAATGTAGATGAATTTATTTTAAAAAAGTCAGATCCGGAATACTATCATGATCCTGTAGTAAAGTATGGATATTGCCGCGGTTCAGAAACGTATCAATATGTTTATCAGATTCTAGATAGATACGAACATTATAAAAACATTTTGCCTAAAGAATAGATTATAAAAGGTTTATCTTTTTTACGACCTCTAAAAATTCTGACATAATCATTGCTGTAGCTCCCCAAATAACTAATTCTTTAGGTTTATAAATGGGAGCAGTAAAAGCTAACTCACCATAATGAAATTCTTGTAAGGTACAATTTTTAGGGTTAAGTAAATCTGAAAGAGGAATTTCAATAATTTTTTCTACTTCGATTGGGTCACGCTTAAATTTAGGTACGGATGTATAAAAACCAACAAACGGGAGAACATAAAAATTACTTACCGGAATATGTAAGGGTGTTAATTGTCCTAAGATATTTACTTTTTTGGGATCTATTCCTATCTCCTCCTTACTTTCTCTTAAGGCTGTATGCTCAAGCGTATGGTCTCCGAGTTCAAATTTCCCTCCGGGAAAAGAAATTTGCCCACTGTGAGCTCCTTCATATTCTGTTCGTTTAATACAAACAGTATATAACTGTTTGTTTTTAGGGTATAAAAGTATTAAAACTCCTGCATTACGTCTTTTTGCAGAAGTGTTAAGATGTCTGCGAACGTTGGGAGCCATTTTTTTATGAGCTAGTTCCCCGGGTAGTTCTCTTTTAAACTCTTCCTTTAATTGGTTAAAAAAATTTTTATACATTAATAAGGACAATAAACTTCCTTCAAATAAAATAATATATTAATAGAAATTATTTTCTAAATTTTCTAATAAATTCTTCTACTTCTGGTACACCTCCTTGGTAAATTAAATATCCGTTATAAGGTTCTTTGCGGGTTATTTCATCATTTACCGGAGTTAGCATAATCTCTTTTACTTTTTGTGGGTCATCGGTTTGTCCCAGAGCCCAACCCAGTTTAATATAAGCAACTTCAGGTAACATGTTTTCAGCTGGGATAACTCCTTTATCCATTAAATCATGCCCTGTATCGTAAACAAACATATGCACATAACCCCATAGTGTTTGTACGGTCATATAAATGTGTACTCCTTTTTTGGTAGCTCGTTCAATGGCATCATATAATGGTTTATTAACATGTCCTAGTCCTGTTCCTGCAATTACAATTCCTTTATATCCATTATCAACCAACATATCAATAATATCAGGCTGCATGTTGGGGTAATAGTATACGATGGTAACTTTTTCTTCAAAAAAGGGTAAGATGGTTGCTTTTTTATCTTTTCTTCTGGGATTATAATTTTTTTTAATCGGCTTAACCTCTCCCCATTTAACGGTTGCCAATGGAACATCCCCAACGGTACGGAAAGTTGACCGGTACGAAGAGTGCATTTTTCTAACCCGTGTACCACGATGTAAGAATCCATATTCATCAGATGTAGGGCCAAACATACAAACCATTACTTCTGCTATATCTGAATGAGCTGCTGTATAAGCTGCATGAATTAAATTTAGTGCTGCATCCGAAGACGGGCGATCGGATGATCGTTGTGAACCAACCAATACGATAGGAACCGGCGAATTTTGAACCATGAAAGTTAATGCAGCAGCTGTATGGCCTAAAGTATCTGTCCCGTGTCCAATAATAATGCCATCTATCCCTTTTTCAATTTCTTTGCCAATGGCTATAGCTAAAGCTTTATACTGTTCAGGCCCCATATTTTCACTAAAAACAGCAAAAAGTTTTTCGGTCGTTAGATTGCAAATATCGGCTAGTTCAGGAACTGCCCCATAGAGCTCTCCTGGTGAAAATGCCGGTATTACAGCTCCTGTTCGGTAATCTAATCGCGATGCAATGGTTCCACCTGTTCCAAATAGTTTTACATTACGTTTATCTTTAGAGTAAGGAAATTCTTTTTCGGGAATTTTATAATTGGCTTTTTGGTATCCCGTTTCCTTCATGTCGGTAATCGTTTTAATATCAATCCCAATATTATAACCGGTAGCAATTTTTAAAACAATGTGTTGGTCATCATCATTTTCCGACCGTGGTAATACTGTTCCCTGAAAAGTTCCTCTGATTGTTTTTATATTGGTTTGACCCCAAACACGCACATTATATTTTTTTAAAACTTCTAATGCTTTGCCTTTATATCCTTGAAAAATATCTTCGCTCATTTTACTTATTTTTAATCGTTAAAAATGATATTAATTTTGTTCTATGGCTTTCGCTAATTTTTCTGGAGCGATGTTTCCTATAGCTGTTTTTTGTAGTTCGCCCATAATCCAGTGTACGGCCACGTTATCGTTTTTTGATTGTTTGATTTCTTTAAATTTTTCTTTTAAAAATGGAATTTTGGATAAAATTTCTTCTTTGGGTAATGGTTTAAAGTGGATACTTGTCAGTATCGATTCAAAATCCATTTTTGGATATTGATAAGTGATAGGAAGCATTTTTTTGCTTAACTGAATTTCGAGTTTTTTATCTTTTAAAAATTTGAATAAATCATAGATTTTAGAATACTCGAAAGAGTTCGTAGATTTATAATGACCTTCGACAAATTTTAGCTTGTGCCCAATAAATGTTCCAATAAATTTTGGATCAATTTTTAAATTTTTTATAATTTTTTCAATCAGTGGATACAGATTGTTTCTTAAAATATAATTGTAAGTATCTTCCGGAATATCCCATTTTTTCATTTGATTGTAGCGTTCCACCACTTCTGTAGGTAAATTTTTTCTAAGGCTTTCTATATAATCAGTTGCTAATGGAATGGGAGCAGAATCGGTATCAGGATACATTCGATCGGCTCCCGGTAATACTCTCTCAAAAATTGTTGTCCCGTCAGGAAATGATTTTCGAGTTTCGTTGGGTACCCCTTCAAAAGCCATTTGGCAACGTTCTTCAATGGTTTCTAATGCAGTGGATATATCTTCATCAGGGGCCCAGAAAATAATTTGAGCATCCTCCTTATTTGCATTAAAAAGGGATTTTAATTTGTTGAAATTTTCGGGAATAACTTTTGGTTCTAACTCTTCCGAATGAACCATGTTTGGCTCTTCAAGACAAGCAATAACTTTTAAGCGGTCTGAAATCTCGTCGGCAAATATTTTTCCCGGCTGAGTAAAATGGGATAAAATGGATTTAAATCCCGGCAGGTTGACAGCAATGATTCTGTATTTGTCTATTAATCCATTTGTTATAGGCTCATATTTTAAGTCGTAATCCCGATAATCAATCTCCTGGTGTTGGATTTTCCATTTTGCAGGATCTTTAATCTTGTCGGTTAGTTTTTTTCTCACATTTAATAGTGCCCACTGCCTGAAAGCTTCATTATGCGATAACTCTGGTATGAGTTTATTGTACGAAACACCTTTAACTTCAACTCTTGTCCCTCCTTTACAACTTACATTTACATCTTCTCTTCCGGCTCCGCTTCCGGTTCTCACTTTCCCGGTACTACGGTTTAAAAAGCGGATATATTCAGCAGCTTCTTTTAATTCATCCGGTGTTAACATATCAGGATAAGTAACCGTTTCGATTAAGGGCATCCCTAAACGATCGGTTTTATAAATTCTGGTATGTCTTATATCGGAAATTTCACGGCAGGAGTCTTCTTCAATGCTTAATTGAATTAATCGCACTTTTTTGTTTTTTAATGGGATTTCTCCTTCTACACCCAAAATAGCGGTACGTTGAAAACCGGTAGGAATACTTCCGTCTAAATACTGTTTGCGGGTAATATGAACTTCGCCAACAATGTTAAGTTTACAAAGTAATGAGATCTCTAATGCTTTCTCAAGTGCTTCTTTGTTGATTTTGAAGGGAGGAGTATCGTCTATTTCGTATGTACAGGCTGTTTCGTTATTGATACGATAAATTATTTCTTTTTTTGTTTTAAATTCCATTAAGGCTGTTCCGTCATATTCTCCTAACTCACTTAAAGTAGGCCGCATATGGCGTATTATTTCTGCGTCATATTCGTCATCTTTGTGATAAATACCCGCAGGGCATCGACAAAATAATTTTTCTTTGGTATTTAATTGTTGATGTACTTCCAACCCTGATTTAAATCCTATTCGTTGGTAATCCGATTTTTTTGCTTTTTTTCTGGTAACATAACCAATTTCTTTTTTTGTTTTTTCGTAATTCTGTTTAGGATCGAAAGAGGAAGGATCAGCAGATGTATTTGTTTTCATAATGTTTAACTTGTTGTTTTGTAGTATGATATATTTGTTTAAAATCAAATTGTACCGATTTCAATGTCCGTTAAATTAGTAAAAAAAATGCGAGATAAGAAATTTAGTTTAATCAGGATATAAACTGGATAGTTTTTACTATTCGAAACGGATGGTTTTTTCAGGACTTAATTTTGAAATAATATAGGATGGAATAACTAGCATTAATACGGTAATAGCTAGTGTCCCTAGATTTAACCCCAGAATATGCCACAGTTCTAAATTAATCGGAACGGCTTCAAGATAATAAGACGATGGATCAAGGGAGAAAAGTTGGAATTTTAATTGGATGAAGCATATAGCAATTCCGATGATATTTCCCCACAATAATCCTTTGGATATTAAAAATGCGGATTGATATAAAAATATTTTCCGTATTGACCAATTTTTTGTGCCCATGGCTTTTAAAATTCCTATCATATTAGTACGTTCAAGAATCAAGATTAATAATCCGGAAACCATGTTAAATCCTGCAACAGCGGTCATCAAAATTAAGATAATCCATACATTCATATCGGTTAAATTTAGCCAATCGAACATTTGTGGATATTTTTCTTTAATGCTTTGTATTTTAAGTTTAGCACCGCTGGGATCAAATTGGAAACCGACAATATCTCGAATCTCCCGAGTAATATAATCTATTTGTGAAAATTCATCAATGATTACTTCGTAACCACTAATTTGATTTTTCTCCCAATTGTTTAAACGCTGAATATGACCTAAATCAACCAGAATGAATTTTTCATCAAATTCAGCCAGGCTTGTATTATAAACACCTGAAATGGAGAAGACTCTCATTCTTGGTGGTTCCTGGATGAAATAGGCTGCAATTTTATCGCCGGGTTTTAATTTTAGTAAATTAGCAATATGCTCGGAAATTATAATTTGGTCCGTTTTCGACGTATCGGTTACTCTAAAGGTTTTACCGGCAACCATATTAAGGTCAAAAAAAGTCCAGTCGAAATCGGAACCTACTCCTTTTAAAACAACACCATGTATATCTTCCGATTTGGTTTTTATGATTCCGGCTTTCATTCCAAATTGTTGAATTTGCTTAACTCCTTTTAGATTTTTTATGTCCTCAAAAAAGATTTGGTCTTTATTTATTGGAACCGTTTCATAAGAGATATTCGTGTCGTAATTAATAATTTGAATGTGTGATCCGAAACCAATTAATTTATTGCTAATTTCTTTTTTAAACCCAGAGGCAATAGCTACAGCCAGAATCATTACAGCAAGACCAAGCGAAATACCTATTACAGCAATCGTAACAATAGGTTGTGAAATGCCCTTTTTCTCTTTTTTTTCGGTTAATAGTCGTTTAGCAATAAAAAGCTCAGTATTCAAAATGCTGTATTTTTATGTTTTCACAAATGTAGTAAAATTAAAATTTTAAAAAATAAACTGGAACTGTTAAAAAAAATCATCTGTTTTTTAGGTATAGTTATTAAAATTTATGATTTGAGAAGAAAATTATTAATTTAGGACTCTTAATCAAACCTGGGATGATGAAAAATTCGATTTATTTATTGATTTGTATTGTTTTATGCAGTTTGCAAAGTTGTAGTAACCAGAAACCTGTTTTCCAGCAATTAACCATACAGACCGGAGCTGAACAAACCGAAAAATATATCCCTTTATTAAAAAATAAAAAAGTAGCCGTTGTAGCGAATCATTCAACGATGATAAATGGAACCCATCTGGTAGATTCGTTGTTGGCATTAGGTATTAATGTTAAAAAGATTTTTAGTCCCGAACATGGTTTGAGAGGAAGTGTTGAAGCTGGAGAATTGGTAGATAATGATATTGATCCGAAAACCGGATTGCCGGTAGTATCCTTATATGGAAACAGTAAAAAACCTTTGTCTGAAGATTTAGCCAATGTAGATATAATTGTTTTTGATTTGCAGGACGTAGGTGTAAGATTCTACACCTATATTTCTACTATGCATTATGTAATGGAAGCTTGTGCTGAAAATAATGTAAGAATACTTGTTTTAGACAGGCCAAACCCTAATGGATACTATGTTGATGGGCCTGTGTTAGATACAATATATCAATCGTTTGTAGGTATGCATCCTATACCTATTGTGCATGGTATGACCATTGCAGAGTTTGCACAAATGATTAATGGCGAAAGCTGGTTAAAGAATGGATTAAAATGTGATCTGGATGTTATTCCTTGCAAGAATTATACGCATGATTCTTTGTATCAGTTATCCATTCCTCCATCACCCAATTTACAGAATATGTTGTCCATTTATCTTTATCCTTCGTTGGGTTTTTTTGAAGGTACGGCTTTAAATGTTGGGCGCGGAACCGATTTTCCTTTTCAGGTTTTTGGAAGCCCGGAATTACAAATTGCCGAATTTACTTATAAACCCAGAAGCATAAATGGGTTTAGTAAAAACCCAAAGCATAAAGGTCAAAAATGCTACGGAGTGGATTTGCGAGATATTAAGATTGAAAAGTTAATTGCTTTACGGAAAATTAATTTGGAATGGCTCATATACGGATATCAGAATTCGCCTGATAAAGAACATTTTTTCAATAACTTTTTTTATAATATTTCAGGAACATCAAAGTTAGATAAACAAATAAAAGAAGGGTTATCAGCAGAAAAAATTCGTGAAAGCTGGCAACCTGAACTTGAAGAATTTAAAAAAATCAGAAAAAAATATTTGATTTATCTTGATTTTAAAGATTAAAGCGAATGCAATCATTTTTTAAGCCGCTTTATGCGGCTATGCGGATAAAAAAAATCCGAAGTTTTTATTAGCTTCGGATTTTTTTGTTGAGTATAACTGTTTAAATTGTCCTTCCGGGATATGCTTTTAATGCAACTTCCAGGGTTTCCATAGCCTTTGCTAAATCTTCTTTTTTCAATACATAAGCAATACGTACTTCTTGTTTTCCTAATCCTGGTGTTGCATAAAATCCTGAGGCCGGTGCCATCATAACGGTTTGATTTTTATATTCGAATTCACTCAAAATCCATTGGGCAAATTTATCGGTATCGTCTACCGGTAATTTTACTACAGTATAAAAGGCTCCTTTGGGTTTTGGACAAATAACACCTTCAATTTTGTTTAGTGCTTCTACCATAAAATCTCTTCGTTCGATATATTCGTTGTATACCTCGTCAAAATATTCATTAGGGGTATTTAAAGCCGCTTCGCCAGCCCATTGTCCGAATGATGGTGGGCATAAGCGGGCCTGAGCAAATTTCATGGCAGTAGCAATTACTTCTTTATTTTTTGTTACCAAAGCACCAACGCGTGCTCCACACATGCTGTAGCGTTTCGAAACAGAGTCCATCATAATTACATTATTCTCAATTCCTTTTAGGTGCATGGCAGAAAAATGAGTATGGCCATCGTAACAGAATTCACGATAAACTTCATCTGAATATAAATATAAATCGTGTTTTTCAATTATCTTTTGTAATTGTTTTAATTCAGATTCCGAGTATAAATATCCGGTAGGATTATTAGGATTACAAATTACAATTCCTTTGGTTTTGGGAGTAATTAACTTTTCGAACTCTTCGATTGGAGGTAAAGCAAAATTATTTTCAATCGATGATGTAATAGGTTTTACCACTACACCTGCCGATACTGCAAATCCGTTGTAATTAGCATAAAATGGTTCGGGAACAATTACTTCGTCGCCCGGATTTAACGTAGATAAAAATGCAAAAGTAATAGCTTCAGATCCACCTGTTGTAATTAACATTTCTGTATGGTCAACATCAATATTAACACTCTTATAATATTTGGCTAACCCTTTGCGATATGATTCATTCCCGGCCGAGTGACTGTATTCAATAACTTTTGCTGTAATGTTTTTTACCGCTTCTAAAGCAACCTCAGGTGTTGGTATATCGGGTTGCCCAATATTTAAATGGTAAACCTTACGTCCTTTACTTTTTGCTTCCTCTGCATAGGGTACCAGTTTTCTGATGGGCGATGCAGGCATTTGTTTTCCTTTATCTGATATTTGTGGCATAATAGATATGTTTTTATACAATTGTATTATTTATTCGTTTCTTCAGGTTTTTGAACAGTTCCTGTGATCTTTAGTGTTACAGGCGATGATTTTGCATTTGAATATACCCGGATTGATTTAGTAAAATTACCAATAATACGGGTATTGTATTTTACGGTTATAGTACCTTTTTTTCCTTTTTTTATAGGTTCCTTTGGCCATGTTGGGGTTGTACATCCACACGAAGCTCTAACATTGGTTAGAAGCAAAGGTTCTTTTCCTGTATTTTTGAAAGTAAACTCGCAAGTACCGTCACCCATATATTTTATTTTTCCAAAATCATGGGATGTTTTATCAAAATAAATTTCCGGTAAGTCTTTACTGTCTTGATTCGTATTGATTTCTTCTTGCGCATAAACTCCTAACGTAGTTAAAATAACAATAAGCGATAAAATTATGTTTTTCATAATATTTAATAATTTTTTAATTAATAAACTACAAATTTACTTTTTATTCGCAAAATTAAACATGTTATTAAAAAGGATTTTGTGAATTAATTTATATTTTTACAGACTTTTCAAAACAACCCGAGTGTAAATTTAAAATATTGTATTATAAAAATGGATATTCCCGCAAAATATGACCCGTCATTAACCGAAAGTAAATGGTATAAGTATTGGATGGATAATCGTTTTTTTCATTCTGAACCGGATGAGAGAGAGCCTTATACTATTGTAATACCTCCGCCTAATGTTACTGGTGTTTTGCATATGGGGCATATGTTAAACAGTACTATTCAGGATATTTTGGTTCGCCGAGCACGTATGCAGGGTAAAAATGCCTGCTGGGTTCCGGGTACCGACCACGCTTCCATAGCCACCGAAGCAAAGGTCGTTGCTAAATTAAAAGATGAAGGAATAGATAAAAATACCTTATCGCGGGAAGATTTTTTAAATCATGCCTGGGAGTGGAAAGAAAAACATGGAGGAATTATTCTTGAACAATTGAAGAAGCTGGGAGCTTCTTGCGACTGGGAACGCACAAAGTTTACCATGGACGAAGATATGTCTGAGAGTGTGATTAAGGTTTTTGTTGATTTATATAATAAAGGATTAATATATCGTGGCGTTCGAATGGTGAATTGGGATCCGGTTGCTAAAACGGCAGTTTCCGACGAGGAAGTTAATTACAAGGAGGTAAACTCAAAATTGTATTATGTACGATATAAAATAGACGGTGATGATGGATATGTAACTATCGCTACCACTCGTCCTGAAACAATTTTAGGTGATACAGCAGTTTGTGTGCATCCTGATGACGAAAGGTTTAAACATTTACACGAGAGGAAAGTACTTGTTCCATTAGTTAATCGTTCAGTACCCATTATTTTAGATGATTATGTTGATAAAGAATTTGGTACTGGTGCCCTAAAAATTACTCCGGCTCACGATATTAACGATTATGAAATTGGAGATAAACACCAACTGGAAACGATTGATATTTTTAACGATGATGGCACATTAAATGATAGTGCACAGTTATATATTGGCGAAGATCGATTTATCGTTCGTGAAAAGATTGTACAAGATTTAGAAAAAGAAGGACACATATTAAAGGTTGAAGATTATATCAATAATGTAGGCTATTCTGAACGTACCGATGCTGTTATTGAACCGAAATTATCGATGCAATGGTTTTGTAAAATGGATGAAATGGCAAAACCAGCATTGGAAAATGTGATGAATGATAATATCCAGTTTCATCCTAAGAAATTTAAAAATACCTATAAACATTGGATGGAAAATGTTAAAGACTGGTGTGTGTCGCGACAACTTTGGTGGGGGCATCGAATACCGGCTTATTATTTGCCCGATGGCGGTTATGTAGTTGCAGAAACTTCAGAAAAAGCTTTAGCATTGGCTAAAGAAAAAACAGGAAATACAAATATATCATTACATGATTTGCGACAGGATGAAGATGTGTTGGATACCTGGTTTTCATCCTGGTTATGGCCAATTTCTGTATTTAATGGGATCAACAACCCGGATAATAAGGATTACAATTATTACTATCCTACAGACGATTTAGTTACCGCACCGGAAATTTTGTTTTTCTGGGTAGCTCGCATGATTATGGCCGGATATGAATATAAAGATGAAAAACCTTTTAAGAATGTATATTTAACAGGAATTGTTCGCGACCATTTGCGTCGTAAAATGTCCAAATCGCTAGGAAATTCTCCCGATCCAATTGAATTAATGGATAAATATGGGGCCGATGGTGTACGTGTAGGAATGCTATTGTGCTCACCTGCTGGAGGTGATTTGCTTTTTGATGAAAGTTTAATCGAACAGGGACGAAATTTTGGAAATAAAATTTGGAATGCCTTCCGATTGGTAAAAAGTTGGAACGTTGATGAAATAACAGAACAACCCGAACATGCCCGTAAATCTGTTGAGTGGTTTAAACATAGGTTAAACGCTGAAATTGAAAACATTAACGATTTATACGAAAAGTATCGTTTGTCTGATGCATTAATGGCGGTTTATAAACTTTTCTGGGACGAGTTTTCATCCTGGTATTTAGAGTTAGTAAAACCGGCTTATCAAAAGCCCATTGACCGAAGAACTTATGATCAAACGCTTGAATTCTTTGATCGTTTACTAAAATTATTACATCCATTTATGCCATTTATTACCGAAGAAATAT
>JAYEKP010000135.1:0-12570 GCA_034661075.1 Bacteroidota bacterium | reverse complement strand
TCCTTATTCTCACAGGAACATCGTTAATGAATATGAATGTGCTGACAGGATTATTAATTTTACTGGGAATTGTTGTCAATAACGGAATATTACTCATAGATTATTCACGAGTATTACGCCGGCGTGGATATACCGAATCCAGAGCTTTAATGATGGCAGGTTTAGCCCGCGTTCGTCCTATTTTAATAACAGCAATTACAACTATTATTGCATTGATTCCTTTAGCCCTGGGTAAAGCAGAATATGTAACCCGTATAGGGGTACCTTTTGCAATCACTATTATTGGCGGTCTTGCACTAAGCACCCTGCTAACACTGGTTTTTATTCCCACCCTGAACTCCGGGTTACAAACATCCTTAAAATGGATTCAATCACAAAAAACGTATATTAAAGTTATCCAAATCGTAATCTGGATAGTGGGCAGTTATTTTATTTTTACTGATATTGACCGAAGAGTTTGGCAAGTCATTGTTTTTATTATACTTATTATTGGCGTGCCCGCTGTTATTTATTTTATCCAAAACAGTTTACGCAAAGCCAGTGAAAAAATTATTGACCCAGAAGATAAACTTCATATTAAAATAAGGAATCTGGTAAAAATATATGATCGGGACAGCCGGTTTATGCGAGAATGGAAATCGGGTATAAAAATTCGTAAACGATTGGGAATAGAGCACGAATATACATCAATAAAAGATTTTGACCAGTTAATATGGCAAATTCCCTTGATCGGATTCATTATCTATTTTATCTACTTCCACCTGGAAAGTGGCTTGTGGTATTTTATTTTACCTGTTTTTCTTTACATCATAATAATACATTTTCTCAAACCTGTTAATACCTATGCAAAAAAACTCAAATCAAATAATCAAAAGCTTATTGGTTATTTAATACATTTTGGTTCAAAGCTTATCTTTTGGGCATTTCCAGCCATCAGTTTATATCTTTTTTATCAAAAATTCGAATTAACAGGTTTAGTAATTCCGGCAGGAGTACTATGGTATTTTATGCTGCTGGTAAAAATAACTTCTGACAACATTTACCAAAAAAATATCAATATTAACAGGGTAAAAGGAAAGTTTAAAGGGATAAGAAAAGGTTTTTACCGATTGGTTAAGGGAATTCCGATTATTGGAAAGAAAAAAATTCCATTTAAAGCATTAAAAGGAGTATCGCTGGATATTGATCATGGGATGTTTGGACTGCTTGGCCCTAATGGAGCCGGTAAATCTACCTTAATGCGAATAATTTGCGGAATACTGGAGCCAAGTTACGGGCAATTGCAAATAAATGGAATAGATGTAAATGAAAAACGAGAGGAGCTGCAGGGCTTAATCGGTTACCTTCCACAAGAATTTGGAATGTATGAGAATATGACAGCATGGGATTTTTTACACTACATGGGTATCCTAAAAAAACTATATAATCAAAAGGAACGTACAGAGCGAATTGAATATGTACTAAAGGCAGTTCATATGTACGAAAACCGACTGGAAAAAATTGGCTCGTTTTCCGGAGGAATGAAACAACGTATAGGGATAGCACAAATACTACTTAATTTACCCAAAATACTGGTTGTAGATGAACCAACTGCGGGGCTTGACCCAAGAGAAAGAATTCGATTCAGGAACCTGTTGGTTGAATTAAGCAAAGAAAGAATTGTAATTTTCTCCACCCATATTATTGAAGATGTTGCCAGCTCATGTAACAGGGTGGCTGTTATGAAAAAAGGTGATGTAAAATATCTGGGTGCTCCGATAAAAATGGCAAAAATAGCCGAAAATAAAGTATGGATGATGAATATCCCGGCTCAGGATTTTGAAAAATTGAGTGCCAGATATGCAATTATTCATCATATGAAAGATGGAGATACCATCCGTTGCCGATGCCTCGCAGATGAGCAACCTGCACCGGGAGCAAAACAGGTAAAGGCCAACCTGGAGGATGCTTATCTTTATTTACTGGCAAAAGACAATATAGATGTAACGGATATTAATCGTTAGATATCAACCTATCAAAACAATGCAATAAATATGAATCTGTACAAAAAAATAAAACTAATATATGATATCGTAATTTATAATCTACGAATCATCTTTGCGAATAAGTTTATCTATTTCTTAATTGCAGCAGTAGCTTTTTTTCTTTTGGTTACGGGTATAATGCTTTTTAATAATGCAGCGGTTGCCAATCATGATATATTTTCAACCCTGATTTTTCCCGGTGTGCTTATCGCTTTCTATCCTGTAATTTTTAATATACAGAACGACAAAGATTCAAGGATGCTGGAAATCATTTTCGGCGTACCCAACTATCGTTACAAAGTTTATCTGGTTCGTTTTTTAATTAGCATGATATTACTTGCAGTGATTCTTATCTTTATGGCCTGGTTTTCTTATTTTGCCGTATTGCGTATCCCGGTTTTTAAAATGGTGTACGAGTTAATGTTTAGCTTATTCTTTCTGTCTTCACTGGCTTTTTTATTTACAACACTGCTTCGTAATGCAAACGGCGCAGCAGTTATTATGATTATCATCGGCCTTTTTTTTATGATACTGAGCGAAAATCTGCAATACAACAAATGGAATATATTCCTCAACCCCTTTGATGTTCCTAGTGATATGAGTATGGCCGTATGGAAAAATGTGCTTTTCCAAAACCGGTTGATACTAATTATCGGTTCGGTAGTATCTTTACTTTGGGCACTAATTAATTTACAACGCAGGGAGAAATTTGTGTAACCCAACCTACCCGACGGGTAGATTTGTGTTAAAAAATTAAATTTTATTAGCTATTTCATCGTTCTTCAATATAAAATATATCTCTTTCTTATATTTTTTTTACCTTTAAAGTTTAATCTTTTGAAGAATTTTAACGTCCAATCAATTAATAACTCAAAACATAATAACATGCGAAAAAACAAACTAATTATCACACTAACGACTTTAATTTTTTTTAGCTTTTCTTTAATGACAAAAGCTGAAAACGATGTTCGACTGCTACGTTTTCCGGATATCAATAAGGATAAGATTGCATTTGTTTATGCCGGCGATATCTGGACAGTAGATGCCAATGGTGGCGATGCTAAACGGTTAACGTCGCACAAAGGGCTGGAATTATTCCCCAAAATTTCACCCAACGGACAATGGATTGCTTTTTCTGCCGAATATTCGGGTAGCAGGCAGGTGTATGTAATGTCTTCAGATGGAGGAACACCCAAACAATTAACTTATTACAACGATGTTGGTGAAATGCCTCCACGCGGTGGTTGGGATAATGTTGTGCTGGACTGGACTCCTGATAGTAAACAAATCCTTGTTCGCTCAAACAGAACCCCTTTTGGTGAAAGAAACGGAAAATACTTCCTGGTAAGTATTGATGGCGGTTTAGAAAAACCGCTACAAATTGTTAACGGGGGCTTTGCTGCGCTGTCGCCGGATGCTACAAAATTAGCTTTTACACCCGTTGACCGGGAGTTTAGAACATGGAAACGCTACAAAGGGGGGCGTGCTTCGGATATCTGGGTTTATGACCTGGAAAAGGATTATTCTGAACAAATTACCGATTTTGTAGGAACGGATCAAATACCGGTTTGGCACAATAATAAAATCTATTTTGCCTCAGACAGAGACCTTACTTTAAATATTTATAGCTACGATATTGACACTAAAAAAACAGAACAAATAACTACCCATGAGGAATTTGATGTAATGTGGCCATCAGGGCACAACGGAATGATTGTTTATGAAAATGGCGGGTACATTTACAAGTTAGATACAGAAAATGGAAATACCGAAAAAGTATCCGTAAATATAAATTTTGACAACCCAAACATCCTGCCTTATTTCAAGAATGTAAGTGAATTTATCGAAAGTGCTTCCATTTCCCCCTCAGGGGAACGTGCTATTTTCGATGCTCGTGGCGATATTTATTCCGTACCTGCGGAAAACGGGATAACCGTCAATCTTACCCGAACACAGGGCATTAGAGAAATGTCGCCCAGCTGGTCACCTAACGGAAAGTATATTACTTACCTTTCTGATGTTACTGGCGAGTATGAAATTTATTTACTGGAAAATAAAGAAGAGGCAAAACCCAAACAACTTACTTTTAATTCAGAAGCATGGAAATATGAACCTGTTTGGTCACCCGATAGTAAATATATGGTGTATTTCGATCGTACATTAAATCTTAAATATATTGATATTGAATCCGGTAGCGAAAAAATCATTGCCCATGCAACCTCGGACGAAATAAGAGATTATAAATTCTCTCCCGACTCAAAATGGGTAACGTATACCAACAACAGCAATAATGGAAACAGTGCAATATGGGTTTATAATATTGCTACCGGACAAGATCACAAAATAACGGGTGATACATTCAGTGAATTTAGTCCTGTTTTCTCAAAAGACGGAAACTATATTTTCTTTTTATCCAATAGAGATTTTAACCTTGACTTTTCAAGCTTTGAATTCACTTATCATTACAATAATGCCACAAGAATATATGCTTTAGCATTAAGAAAAGACAGTCCAAAACTTTTCCAGTTTAAAAATGATGTGGTAGCAATAAAAGAGGAATCAAAAGCTGAAAAAAAATCTGATTCCTATAAGGATAATCTAACGATTACCATTGATTTTGATGGTATAGAAAGCAGAATAATGGATTTCCCGATGGATGACGGAAATTACCGCTTTTTAGAGGCTGTTGAAGGAGGAATTCTTTATGGCGCTGAAGACGGGCTGCATAAATATGACCTTGCTCAAGAAAAAGACGAATTGATCATTTCTGGCGTAAGATGGGGAACATTATCGGCTGATGGGAAAAAAATATTGTATCGCTCAGGCAAAAACTGGGGAATTACAGGATTATCACCAAACCAAAAAGCAGGCGACGGACAACTTGGCCTCAGCAACCTGGAAATGAAAATCGATCCTAAAAAAGAGTGGCAACAGATTTATACCGATGGCTGGAGAATTTTTAGAGATTATTTTTATGTAGGAAACTTACATAATGTGGATTGGGAAAGACTAAAAGCCAAATATGCAAAATTAGTTCCTTATGTTAGCCACAGAGCCGATTTAGACTATATTCTAAGTGAGATCATAGCAGAGTCAAATGTGGGCCATGCCTACGATAATTACGGCGATTTTAAACGCGTAAAACGCGTTGATGGAGGGCTGCTGGGAGCAAAGCTTACAGCCGATAAAAACAGCAATCGCTACATAATTTCAGAAATCTATGACGGCGAAAACTGGAATGATTCACGTCGTTCTCCCTTATCTGAACAAGGCGTAGATATTAACGAAGGCGATTATCTGATTAGTGTTAACGAATATGATGTAACCACCAAAGATAATCCTTATCAATTTTTAGAAAACAGCGCCAATGAATATGTAAAAATTAAAGTCAACTCAAAACCACGAACTGAAGGAGCAAGAGAGTATACCATTAAAACCATAAAAAGTGAGATTGAGTTATTATACTTAGACTGGGTAAATGAACGCCGTAAAATGGTTGATGAGTTATCCAACGGGCGAATTGGCTATATACATGTGCCTAATACTGCTGTTGAAGGAAATTACGAACTTTATCGCGGTATGTATGAGCAGCATAATAAAGAAGCCTTAATCATTGACGACCGGTATAACGGCGGTGGATTTATTCCCGCGTATATGATTGAAATGCTTGACCGTAATACATTAAGCTACTGGCATCGAAACAAGCTGGATCCGATGATTTCACCTTCGGTAGCCCACGACGGGCCAAAAGCCATGCTTATTAATGGTTATGCATCCTCCGGTGGTGATGCTTTACCTTATTATTTTAAGAAAAAAGAGCTGGGTACCTTAATAGGAACAAGAACCTGGGGTGGTTTAGTTGGAATTAGCGGTAATGCAGGATTAGTTGATGGGGGATTTATAAACGTTCCCCGATTTGGAGTCTATGATGAGAAGGGTGAATGGATTATTGAAGGTGTTGGCGTTTATCCGGATATTAAAGTAGTAGACAAACCACATGAACTGGCCAAAGGAAACGATCCTTGTATAGAAAAAGCGGTTGAGGTATTACTAAAACAACTGGAAGAAAATCCTGTACAAAAACCAGAACGTCCTGCTGACCCTGACCGGTCGGGATGGATTGAAAAAGAGGTAAAATAAAAAATCAAAGGAGCCTTCCAACAATAAAAGGACACCTTTTTAAAATAATTAAAAGCAGAGAATTTTTTCTCTGCTTTTTTATGGTAAAAGGAAGCTGGCTTCCTTCAGAATAAATATTTAAGCCATAAAACCTGGAGCCTAAACCGGATAAGTCCTAAAGGAGCTAAAGCCCGGGTATAGCTACTGTTCCTCGGGTTTATCTTCATCCGTCTAGCCGCTTTGAGCGGCTAGACGGGTAGAAAGCAAATTTTTACCGACTGCTTTAGCTGACAGTCACAAGAAACCCTATAATTAAAGGCTTTTGCCGGTTTAAATCTAAACCAAGGTAATAAACCGCTGGCAGGATTGATTATACTTGCAAACTATACCCTGTATACTTTACTAAACGGGCTAAAGCCCGGGTTATTCTGCTGTTTCGAAAGCCCGTTGACTGAAGTCAACGGTATTTACTGAAGTCAACGGTAATTGCCGGTTTTGCAGAATTAATTCGTTTTGCGGGTTTGTACGTATTTTTTACCGTCTGCTTATGCTGACGGTTCCAAAAAACTACAAAACAAAGGCTTTAGCCGGTATCAATCTCTATCGACTGGCAGGTATGATAAAATTAACTTAATCCAGCACAATAAAATTTAAAACCGCTGAGCACCCATTCAGCGGTTTTTTAATAATTTGATTCCTTCTGCAGGTTACCGCTTTTTATTTCCGCGGAACATCGTCCAAATAATTATTCAACGGATCACTTTGGCTGGTATTTAACGATTTTATCCAATCTATCACCGGTTGGCGGTAATGTACTGATGTACTGTACGGTGTATCATCGTATTTAGAAAAATTATTATTGGATAATGAATAAAGATAATCAATCGTTAACAAAGTATACGTTGAGTCGCTATGTATGGGAGTGCCATCCGCTAAATAATTACCATCAACCGTAGTAAACCCTCCGTGCAAATAATACGGAGCACTTTCCAATAATTCCGACCCGGTAACCTCCAGCTGAATAATATTATTTTCAAAAGGCAATAATCCCACAATAGTTTCCAGCGTTATTTCACCGGAAGGTATGTCCTGTCGTATTCCTCCGGAATTGGTTAAGGCAACATCCGCTTCGGGGAATGTTTGTAACCACGAATCTACAACCATATTGCCCATTTCAACCGAACGTTGATGTATCGTTGCATCAGCATATCCAATCTCTTCAGCTAAAATCGCATTGGATTGTTCCAGCCATCCTTCAACAATGGTAAGCACTTCTTCATCCACAATTCCTTTATCGTTTTTGTGTATTGAATAGCTTAAATCATGTATCGAGTCTTTGCCTGTATGATATAAAAATTCAACTTTTATATATCGTTCCATATTTGCTCCGGATTGCATAAGAATAACATCATTCATTTCTTTAGCAAATAGCTGATGACAATGCCCCCCTCCGATTATTTTTATCTCATTTTGTTTTGCAACAGGAACTAACTGTTCCATTTCGTCCTTACAAATATGCCCAATCAGTATTAAAAAATCGGCACCTTCAGCAATTGCTTGGGGTGCATACGTATTAATTGCCTGTTCGTAAGGCAAAAAATCCAATGTTTCAACATTTCTGGGGAAAGTAGTACTCGGGGTTGATAATGATGCCAACCCGATAATTCCAACTTTTACCCCACTAATTTCTTTAATGATATAAGGTTTAACAAACGATGGGATTTCACCGCTACTCTTTTCAATAATATTAGCGGCTAAAAACGGGAAATTCATTTGCTCCAGACGTTCTTCGAGTATTTCGATGGTAAAATCAAAATCATGGTTTCCAATAGCACTTGCATCGTATGCAAGCGAATTCATCACCTCCACCATGGGTTCACCCATAAACCATGTCGAGACCGCAGGGCCTGTCCAGTTATCACCGCCACTTAAGATTAAAAAATTGTCTACCCCATCGTAATTTTCTTCGGTCTTCCACATGCCGGCTAAACCGGCTGCACCATCAGAGTTTTCTGTTGCTTCTAACCATCCATGCTCATCGTTGGTATAAAAAATAGTAAATTCAACTAAACTATCTTTTGGAAGATTATTATTATCAGCCTCATTACCAGAATTTTTATCACAGGAAAAGCTAATAATCCCAAAGAATAGCCCTAAAATAATTATAGATAAATAGCGCATAATAGTAAATTTTAAAATAAGATTCCGAAAATAGTAAAACTATTTATAATTTTTCGGGTTTACATAAACTCTTTTTCTTTTTCGCCTGTAGTCCACACTTTTTACATGTAAATTTTACTTTCTCCGGATTTTGATCTTTCACTTTTCCCTTTTTACAAAGTTTTTTTGACATAGATTATTTTTTTATGTTAACAGTACAAAGAACAAAATGTTTCTAAAAAAGTGCCTGCTAGCCATTTTTATAAATTCTACTATTCATCCTTGGTTTTAATGTATATTAAGTGTATTTTTGTGTATGCTTAAATCAATCTCAAATAAAGAAATTATCGCATTGCGGATGATGAGAGATTTTCTCATGAAAAACGGGCGTATGCCCAGTGTCCGGGAATTGATGAAAGCGATGAACTATAAATCGCCACGTTCGGCAGCCGTCATTCTACAACAACTTATCGATAAAAAAATACTGAGCAAAAAACAAGATGGCAGCCTGCAATTTGCCCAATACGAATTTGAAAACGAAACAGACAGTGAGCAAACCGTAAAAGTTCCGCTATTAGGGGCTGTTTCCTGCGGTATTCCCATATTAGCCGAAGAAAATATTGAAGCTATGATTGCCGTTTCAACCAAAATAGCCAGGCCAACCAATAAATATTTTTTATTGAAAGCTACAGGCGATTCTATGGATAAAAAAGGAATTAGCGATGGGGATCTGGTGCTGGTAAAACAACAATCCTCTGCCGAAAATGGAGACATTATTGTTGCCCTTATTGATGATGAGGCTACCATTAAAGAACTAAAAGTAAATCAGCATAATGTGCTTTTAATGCCACATTCATCAAGCAAGGAGCATACGCCTATTATTCTCTCTAAAGATTTTAAAGTACAGGGAGTGGTCATAACAACAATTCCCGGCTATACACCATAAAAATCTTTACAGTAATGATAATTAGGGATATCCTCCCTATCGATTCAACCAACTTTATAAACGACATTTTATGACTCTGGCAAACATTCATACTCCGGATACGAAAACAACCCTCGAAATACCATTTGCAGCAACGAATATACCTGCCGGTTTCCCTTCTCCTGCAGATGATTATCTGGAAACACCGCTCGACCTGAATAAAAAACTGATCAAAAATCCGGGAGCTACCTTTTTTGCACAAATTGTCGGTTCATCGATGGAAAATGCCGGAATACATGATGGAAATATTGTTGTTATAGACAAGTCTTTAGAACCACAAAACAACTCTATACTAGTTTGTAGTATTGATGGGGAGTTTACGCTAAAACGATTTAAAAAGACAGATGCTGAAACCGGGTATTTAATGCCGGACAACCCGGATTATGAACCCATTAAAGTAAGCCGGCACAATCAGTTTATTATCTGGGGAGTAGTAACTTATACCATACATAAACATTAACAAGATGTATGCACTAGTGGATGCCAATAACTTTTATGTATCCTGCGAAAGGGCTTTCAAGCCTGAGCTTAACGGGAAACCCGTAGTTGTTCTGTCCAACAACGATGGCTGTATTATCGCCCGCTCGAACGAAGCCAAAGCATTAGGCCTGAAAATGGGCGAACCGGCTTTTAAAAGAAAAGCATTTTTACAAAAACATCATGTGCACATATTTAGTTCTAATTATGCCTTATATGGTGATATGAGCAAACGGGTGGTTCAGGTGCTCAAAACTTACTCGCCGGCCATCGAAATATACTCCATTGATGAATCTTTTCTTGATTTATCAAATTTTTATCAGGGAAATTATGAGTTATTAGGAAAAAATATCAAAAAAAAAGTTTACAAACACACCGGAATTCCTGTTGGGGTAGGCATAAGTAAAACCAAAGCCCTGGCAAAAATCGCCAACAGGATTGCCAAAAAAGAAAAACAATACCAGGGAATTGCCGTACTCAGTACTGCACGAGATATTAACAGGGCTTTACGCAATACACCCATTGATGATGTCTGGGGTATTGGAAGACAATACTACAAGTTTCTGCAATCAAAAGGGATTCTTACGGCTTATGACTTTACCTATATGAACGATAACTGGGTGAGAAAAAACCTTACGGTTACCGGCTTGCGCCTGAAAAAAGAGCTACAAGGGATATCCTGTATTCCGCTAGAAAGTGTTCTTCCGACAAAAAAAGCCATTGCTACCACCCGTGGATTTGGAAAAATTATTACCGACAAAAAATACATCCGGGAAGCGGTGGCTACCTATGCCACAAGATGTTCCGAGAAATTACGAAAACAAAAATCGGTAGCTAATATACTTACGGTTTTTGTCCATACCGATCCGTTTAAGGATAACGAACCCTATCACTACCTGTCGAAAACCATAAATTTGGGATTCCCTGCCAACAGCCAGAAAGAGCTGGTAAAGTTCGCCCTAAAAACCCTGGATTTAATCTACAGGGAAGGCTTGCGGTATAAAAAGGCAGGCGTTATTGTCAGCGGACTGGAGAGTGCAGAAAGCATACAAACCAGTTTATTTTATAATGCAGATATAAATATCAACGAGAAATTATCCAGGGTAATGGATGGGATTAACGAGAAATATGGCCGGGATAAAGTTAAACTGGCCGTACAGGGTAACGGAAAAGAGTGGAAACTAAAACAACAGATGCTTTCGGGCAGATACACCACCCAATGGAGTGATATACCAAAAATAAAATGCGGATAAACGGCAACCTTTTATTATCTTTAAATTAAAAATTAAAAATGTGTTTTTACTATTGCTTAACAAAAAAGAATCCTACCAAATTAATTGAAAACAAAGTTATCCGGGAGGAGCAGCTCAGCTTATTCGACAATACTTTTTTAGTAAACGGTTTTGAGCATCCGGCTATGCCGGTCATCACAGATGAAAAACCGGAAGAGATCCAATTTTTTCGTTGGGGAATTATTCCACACTAGGTAAAAGATAAAGAAACAGCCCAAAGCATAAGAAACAACACCCTGAATGCCAAATCGGAAACCATCTTCGAAAAAGCATCTTTTAAGTATTCCATCAGAAATAAACGTTGCCTGATTTTGTGCTCTGGCTTTTTCGAATGGCAAAAGGTAAAAGGCAAAAAATATCCGTATTATATCAGCTTACAAAACGATGAGGTATTTGTTTTTGAAGGGATATGGTCATCCTGGGCCGATACCGAAAGCGGTGAAATAATCAATACGTATGCAGTAATTACGGTAGAAGCCAATGAGCTGGTGGGCAAAATCCATAATACCAAAAAACGAATGCCTCTAATTCTGGAACCCAAAAAAGCACTACAATGGATAGATAAAAACAGCACAGAAAAAGAGATCAGAGAAATGATGAACCCCATAGATGAATCAAAAATGAAAGCCCATACCATCCAAAAGTTTATGCCGGCAAAACCCGGCGATTCATCCAATCCGGAAATAATTGCATACTATCATTACCCGGACTTAATTGATTTTATTTCTTCCTAAATTTTAAAATTCGAAAAAACAATTCCCATTCTAATAAGTGTCAAAAGAAAATGTATAGGAATCCTTAATAATATAAGGATTTCCCATGGAAGTTTTCATCTGGGCATAAATAGTAATTGTTTTGCTATCTTTTACTCTGGAAGGGATATGAAATTCTAATTTACCAATCCCGTTTTTTGTTGGGATTTCAAATAAGCGCTCTTTTCCATCAGTTCCTTTCAGCTCTTGATAGAACATAACCTTTTTAGAGTGGTTGGATAACTGAAAGGTAATAATATAAAGATTTTGCTCTATTATTAAATTATTGGTATTAAATATAATATGAGGATAATTGGTTAATAACTTTCCATTTTTATTATACTCTTTGAGTCCGATTTGTGGCTTATTATTTTTATAAGGTATTTCAGCCATTAATGTTCCGTCTTCGTAAAATAATTTTCTTACCCCTTCAATTTTATTATTTTCATACTGGGTGATTCGATAAGGTTTTCCGCTTTTGTAGTACCAAACAGCCTCCCCTTCTTTTGTATTTTTTACATAATGAACTACTGTATGCAGTTCTCCGGTAGTATAATACCTTTTTGCAGGCCCGTTTTTGCTTTTGTTTTTAAATGTAATTTCTGATTTTAAATTCCCGTTATCGTAATATGCCTTTTTGATTAGCGCTTTATCTTCTTTACCTTGCACATTCTTATCCTTGTTATTATTTTCAATGTTACAAGAACCAACTATTAAGGTTATAAAAATAAGCGAAATAATAATTTTAACATTTTTCATAT
>JAYEKP010000134.1:0-2446 GCA_034661075.1 Bacteroidota bacterium | reverse complement strand
GTCGCAAAGTCGCCAACTCGCCTTTTACTTCCCTTCTTTTTGTAATTCCTCTACTCTTTCACCCATCTGCGTAGTTATTTTTAAATATAAGGTAGGATTTTTCTCAAGTTTTTCTGAATAAGCTTCATATTCATCTTCAGTAACGCCTAAATTTTCGAAAATATCTTCCAAATCTTTAGACATTTTTTCGCTAATCTTAACTGCTTCTTCAGGAGTTTTATTTTCTAAATCCTCAGAATATTTCGCTGTGATATACGTCATTTGTGCTAAAATTTCTACTAACATAGCATCGTTCATCTTGCCTTTTGTTACATTTATTGTTGAAGATTTTTCAACTTTCTCATTATCTTTTACTTTTGATGTTTCGTCATCCTTTTTGGTTTCGCCGCTACAACCTGCAAAAAACAATGCAATAGCAAACAACATTACTGTTACTTTTAAATAATTTTTATTTTTCATAATATTTATAAATTTTAATAAATAACTGTTCTCTCATCTTTTTTTATATCCACTGAGAGATTGTGGATAAAAATTGGTTTAATATTTATATTTTTTAAAATTTTAGGTAAGTTATGAAATTTTAGAAAAAGAAAAAAATATTTTTCAACAATGTATTTATAAAATAAATTCATAAAGGTTGCAGTGCCATACAATAAAAAAATTCAAATTTTTGGAAATTACCTTGATTCCGCAACTGTTAGAGTTAAATACCTGATAGTCACGGCGTGAATCCTTTTTTAACAGCACTCGTTTTGTTATTATAATCATCTATTAATCAACAACTCACGCCGTGACTTGCGGATTTAAGGAATTAATAAAGTTAGGGATTTTTTTACTTAAACTTTTTCAACTCAAGTTTGTCACCGTCAAAAACTGCGTAAGTAAAATGTGTGAGCCAATCGCCAAGGTTAATAAATTGACAGTTATCATTAAATTTTACATCAATAGGTATGTGTCGATGGCCAAATATCATATAATCGAAATGTTCGTGTTTTAGTTTTTCTTTTGCATAAATAACCAAATTTTCTTTATCAACACCTTTAAAATTTTCGGCAACTAATCCTTTTGCTTCGCGACTACTGTTTGACCATTTATGCGCAATCTTAAAAGCTGTATTAGGATGCAGTCGTGAAAAAAGCCAGTGTAGAATAGGATTGGTAAATATCTTTTTTAGTCTTTTATAACCCTTATCGCCAGGACCTAAACCATCACCATGTGCAAGAAAAAATTTTTTACCATTAATAGTTTTAGTTACAGGTTTGCGATGAAGAATAACTCCTGTTTCTTTTGGCAGATAATCGGTAATCCAAATATCGTGATTGCCTGTAAAAAAATAAACAGCAATACCTTGGTCGGTTATTTCCGATATTTTGCCGAGAAAACGTGTAAACCCGCGAGGAATTACTTTTTTATATTCAAACCAAAAATCAAAAATATCGCCAAGCAGATAAATCTCCTGAGCATCACTCTTTATCTCATCAAGCCATTTAACAAAAAGCTTTTCTCTTTCAAGGCTTTTTTCATAAGTTGGAAAACCTAAATGAGCATCTGAAGCAAAATATATTTTTTTATTTTTTATCAATTTCAATTAATAAATGATGAAGCGTTTTTCAATGTATATAATTTATTCAGGTTGAAAATAAAACGTATTTTTTGCCAGTAATTGTCTGTAATAAAGTCATTAGTTTCTTTTAAATCATTCGACATTATTACCGGAGCATATATTGCAAATATATTATTAATTACCGAAAATTCAATTCCTGCTTCGTAAATAAATTGATTTGAAGTGCTATAATCTTTAATATTATAGTAAGTACCGATGTTTGCATATATCTTAAAAGGAATTTTTGAAGGCAAACTGCTTGTTAAGTTTAAGGTTGTCAGCCAGTTATTGGTTTGTCCTAAAAGAGTATATGTTGTAAAACCACCATCGTTCCTAATAAATTGTTGTGAAAGTAAATGATTGTCAGCATCATTGGTAATTGCTTCCATACGTCCTAAAAAAATATTATCAAAAGTATAATCTTGATAACCTGTTGTTCCGGAAAGTCTGAAATTATAATTTCCATAATATGTATTAGAATTGTAAAGAAATTTACCTGCAAAAAAACGAATGTTAAGTCCTTTACGAACATTATTATAGGTTATTGTATAATTTGTTTCAACCCAACTTTTAACAAAACCTTTGCTTGCCTGAATATTTACTGAAACATTATAAGGATTAATTTTGCGTTTATTCACTAAATCATATTCAATATTATGAAAATATTTATGTGTTGTTTTGTTGTTATAATAATCTTCTAAATCGCTTGCTAATATTGAATTAATTGTAATAGAATTATTAATGCTGCTTCGTGGATTTGGTTTTTTGAAATTAATTTCAGTTTTTGCTTCATATCGTTGAAAATCTGCATCACTTTCACCTCCAAAAGAATATTGCGTAACA
>JAYEKP010000133.1:0-2453 GCA_034661075.1 Bacteroidota bacterium | reverse complement strand
AAATATAAACAAGGGATTTTATTTAAATGGGGGGATTCGTTTTTAATAATAGTAAAAATCTGTCCAAAATACCTGTAATTACGTTTGTATTTTTTAATTTTAAAAATATTTAGGACAGCTATGATTTCTTTCATATTTAGTGGGTTTTTAAAAAATTTAAGCGAAATTACTCAGAAATAATGGAAATAACAATATTTCGTCTATTTCTTGGCCCATCAAACTCACATAAAAATATATTTTGCCAGGTGGATAAACCTATTTTTCTGTTAATAATTGGGATCGTTTCACCTGGGCCTACAATCCCTGCTTTTAAGTGAGCATCACCATTATTGTCCTGTGCGTCGTGTTGCCAAACACCCGGTGGAATGAGTTTCTTTAACAGATTCAATACATCGTTTTGTACCGATTCGTCCCAGTTTTCCTGAATCATTATTCCGGCAGTAGCTCCCTGAACATAAATATTAACCAGTCCGTTTTGAATGTTACTTTCAGATACTATATTCTCTACCTGGCTGGTTATATCGTATAACCCGTTATGTTTATCGGTAGATATTTGTATGATTTGTTGCATAATATCATTAAATTTGATTATTATTAATTACGAATCTAACTAAAAATGAACTACCAGTCAACTACCTATGCATCGTATGATGGAATAAAATTATCGGGTTATTTATGGAAAACTGAAAATAAACCCAAAGCACTTATAAATCTTGTTCATGGTTTTGGCGAATATAGCGAAAGATATAGCCATTGGGCTGAATTATTTGTTAAAAACGGATATGCTGTACATGCCATTGATTATCGCGGGCATGGCAAATCAGATGGCAGACGTGGATATATTCATTCTTTTGATGATTTTTTAAATGATATTGATGTTTTGGTTCAGGAATCGGAGAAAATGTTTCCGGAAATACCTCAGTTTATTTATGGGCACAGCCTGGGAGGGAATATAGTTGCCAACTATATTTTAAAAAGGGATAACAATTTTAAAGGAGCTATTATTTCATCGCCATGGTTCAAACTTGCTTTCGATCCGTCTGCGTTAACCTTATTTTTTGCTAAAACGATTAAAAGCATATTTCCTAAATTTACACAAAAGGCTAATCTGGATGTAAATGGAATTTCACATGATCAGGAAGTGATTAATAATTATATCAAAGATCCATTGGTTCATGAGAAAATATCAGCCAGGATGTTTTTTGAAGTATATAAGGCTGGCAATTGGGTGTTGGAACATCCTGGGTTAATTAGTATTCCTGTTTTGCTTCAACATGGCAATGCCGATAAAATAACATCATATAAGGCCAGTATAGAATTTGCTGAAAAAGCACAAAAACTTAATAAAGATATTACCTATAAAGAATGGGAGGGAATGTACCATGAGTTACATAATGAGTTGAAAAATGAAGAAGTCTTTAAATTTATTGTTGAGTGGTTAAAAAGTAAGCTGTGAGCATTATTGAACTAAATGTTAAACAGTAATATTAATTTAAAAATTGAGATGAATAATTTTAAGAAAATAAAATACAGTCAACTTGGATTTAGAGTTAAAAATGTATTGCACCTAATTAATTTTGTGATTATCTGTGTTGCTTGCATTTGTTAAACCTGTGTTCTATTCAAAAAAATCTATAGCACATAGCTAAATTAATATGAAATCATTCAGAACTACCATACAACCCGAACAATCTAAGTATAAAATATCGTATCAAACCCCGATATTATTTATGGGGTCTTGCTTTACCGAAAATATAGGCGATAAAATGGCAAGCTTAAAATTTCCGGTTATGATTAATCCTTTTGGGGTTTTGTATAATCCGGCATCGGTGCGCAAAGGGCTGGAGATTTTAGTTGATCAGAAAGTATTTACTCCCGAAGATCTTGTTTTTTTTAATGAACAATGGTTTAGTTTTAATCACGATACCGAATTTTCACATCCCAATCAGCAAAAATGTTTGGATAAAATCAATAGATCGATAAAGCTTGCTGCCTCGCATTTAAGAAAATCAAAATACCTGGTTATTACCTTTGGAACGTCCTGGGTTTATAAATATTTAAGAACAGAAAAAATTGTTTCGAATTGCCATAAAATTCCGGGAAAAGAGTTTGAGCGGATAAAACTGGGTGTTGAAGATATTTTTGTTGAGTGGGCAAAGCTTATTAACCGTTTAAACGAGTTGAATAAGAACCTGAAAATAATATTTACCGTAAGTCCGGTAAGGTATTGGAAAGATGGAGCAGTTCAAAATCAATTAAGCAAATCTACCCTTATTTTGGCAATTCATCAGCTAATGAAAATTTTTAAGAATGTGGAGTATTTTCCTTCCTACGAAATTATGATGGATGATTTGCGCGATTACCGTTTTTATGCTAAAGATATGTTACACCCTTCGGATGAGGCGATTGAATATATATGGGATCAATTTGCTGAAACATATTTTGATCAAGAA
>JAYEKP010000132.1:0-12621 GCA_034661075.1 Bacteroidota bacterium | reverse complement strand
TTTGTTTGCCATTCTATTTGTTATAGGATTTTATGTTACCATTATCATGACAAAAGCAGTAATAGCATATCTATCTGATAAATCTAAAAATTTTCTTTCCGGTAGCTCTTATATTATTGTAGTAAAAATTTTAGGTTTTGTTTTATTGTTCTTCGCTATTATCTTAATAAAGGATGGATTTAGTTTTTTGCATATTATGTAAGCAGCATTGGATATTTAGTCTATTGATTTTTTAAATACATTGCTGGTAATTATGCCATTTAAAAATTAATTGAGTATCTTTGCATCAGATTATTATTCAATTTATTGGATTGTAGTTTAGAGTATCCCTGGGTGTGGTTGCCTGGGGATATTTGTTTTTAATAGCATATCTTTACCATTTAAAACCATAAAAATATGTTAGGATTTTCGGAAACAATATTAGATCAACTGGTTGTTCATAAGGTAGGCAGTAAGTACAACGACGAAAATATTCGATTATCGAAAGATCTTTTGAAATTAGAGGATGAAATCAAAGCATTGTTATCTACCTATTTTTTAGCTCCATTTAAATCTGAGGAGTATTTTCAATTTTATCATGATTCGGATTTGCAATTAAATGAAGTGTATCATTACGTTTCCAAAATTTTTGATGATTCAGGTCAGATTTTAGAACAATCGGTAAATTTAGCCCGACATCTTTACGAGAAATCTACCCACCCCAATATAAAAGGAGGAGAGTTTTATACCGTCTATTTTAAAGATATTTCTTTTAATAACGAACCGGTTGACGCTGTAGGATTATTTAAATCCGAAAACCGCGATATTTTTTTAAAAGTTTATCCTACCGAAGATAATTTCACTATTGAAAGCGAGCAGGGTATCGATATTAAAAAACTTGATAAAGGGTGTTTGATTTTAAATACCGAACGAGATAATGGGTTTGTGGTTGCTACGGTTGATAAAGTAAATAAAGGAGAGGATGCCCGTTTTTGGTTGGATGATTTTTTGAAAATCAGGCAAAGAGAAGATGAATATTATCACACAGAACATGTGATGAAAATGTATAAAGATTTTGTTGTTAAAGAATTACCCAACGAATATGAAATAGCGAAAGCCGATCAGGTGGATTTGATCAATAAATCGAAGAAATTTTTTAAGGAAACCGATAATTTTCAGTTGGAAGACTTTTCCGAAAAAGTTTTTGAGGATAAAAACCTGATGGACAGTTTTAACAACTACAAAAAAATGTATGAGTCTGAGCATGAGGTGCAAATATCTGATGAGTTTCAAATTTCAGGAAGTGCGGTTAAAAAGAACGCCAGAGTATATAAAAGTGTAATTAAGCTGGATAAAAATTTTCATATCTATGTTCATGGTAATCGTGAATATATTACAAAAGGGTACGATGATAAGACCGGAATGAACTATTACCAGGTATTTTTTAAGGAGGAAAAGTGATGGACGGTACGATGAGAAATAGTATAAAACCCGGTATGGAAGTATCCATTGTGCTTAAAAAAGATCAAAGAACAGGAAAATTAACGCAAGGGATTGTTCAGGATATTCTTACCAAATCAGCAATGCATCCGCATGGAATAAAAGTTAGATTAACCACAGGCGAAATAGGAAGGGTTAAAGAAGTTTTAAATACTAAATTTTAAATGTTTGTAAAACATTTTGAAAGTCATCAGGGATAGGTGATTCGAAGTGTACTTTCTGTTGCTTTTCTGGATGCGTAAAAGTTAATCGCCCTGCATGTAAAAACAATCTTTTTAGTCCGGTTTTTTCTGTAATAATTCGGTTAAGTGTCCAGTCTCCATGATGGGTATCGCCCAGAATATCAAACCGGTGCATGGCAAAATGCTGGCGTATTTGGTGCCAGCGTCCGGTTTCCGGATTTATTTCCACTAAACTTAAATCTATATCCTGAAACTCTTTATAACAAATGTTGGTTTGAATCGATTCAATGGTTTTATAATACGTAATGGCCGGTTTCTTTTTTCCGCGTTTTTTGATTAAAACATTTTCATCGAATGTTCCAGCTCCAGGGTTTTCTCTTACCAAAGCAAAATATATTTTTTCAACTTCCTTCTGTTCAAACTGTAAAGTTAATTTTTTTGCAATTTCCGGACGTAAAGCAAGTACAATTAATCCGGAGGTTTTGGAATCTAACCGGTGTACATTATATACACTTTTATCCAGTATTTGCCCTATTTGTTTTGTAAGGTAAGGCGCATCGTGTGGCATAAAATCATTTTTGTGTACAGGTAGATTAATGGGTTTGTTACAAACAATCAGATCATTGTCTTGATATATGATTTCTGGTTGAATTTCGTTTTTCAGTGGCAAGTTCATGTTTTAAAAGTAAATGATCTTGTTGAGGAAACAAAATGTCGTAAGATTTAATATTGTTTCGTGTGTTTATTTCTTAATGTTTTTTTAAGGCCACATGCCTGCCTGTCCTCCTCCGGCGGATAAATTCGCCAGACAGGTAATTCCATAAGTAAAATAATCATTTTGTCTGGTATGTAAATGTTTATTTTACTTATGCTTATTTTATATAAAAAGTTTATTTTAGCTAAAATCTTAAATTATGGAAAAAGTAAAAATTCGCAAAAAAGGCTATGGGCTGTTAATGGGTTTAACTATATTCTTTACCCTCTGTGCGTTGTCTACATTAATTCCTGCCGAGCAAGCAAGCAAAGCATGTATGCTTGGTTATAAAGCGCATTGTTCGTTTACACCTGTAAGCACTATTTTGTGTGCAATACCTGCTGCCATTATATGTTTTATTCGTAAACGATTTTTTGTATCCTATGAATAATTTTTTTGCTTAACTTTTTTTCTCCAACACATTAAATGGTATTTGCAGGATTGATTGAAACTCCATCCCTTTTTCTTCAATTAATTGATCGCCTGGATCGAAATACCAGGTTACTTTTACTTCTTTCCCAAGGTCTTTTATTTTTTCAAGCTCAATAAATAATTCATACAACATTTTGGCAGAAGAAGAATTGAAATATTCCAGGCTGCAAATTAAATGAGTTGTTTGATTTGGTTTTTTTGCATATTCAATAATCCACTCAATTACCGGTTTATAAAATAACGTGGTATCTTCTGGCAATGAGTTTCCCTTGATCTCAAACCGATTATTTTGTGGATCAAAAATAATATAGGGTTTATCGCGTGTTTCTGTTGATTCAAAAGGTTGAAGCATAGTTAAGCAATTACATTCATCGTAAAAAAAGATTTTTCTTCATCAATTTGGTGGAAATCATAATTTAATGGAGAAATAATTCTTCTCGCAATGTCAATTAAACCTATCCCAGCTCCACCATTGGTGGGGAGGTTTCGATCTCTCAGCTTGCTAAGATATAAGTTTTTTAATTTTTTTCGGTTTAAACTATTGATTTCATCGAGCAATATTTGAAATTTTTCAATGTTTTTATTTTCAATAAGGTTTCCGGTGTTAATTACAAAATTTGATTCGCTGTTGCCAATTAAAAAGATCCCTTCTTTTTTGTCTCCCATTTTCAAACAATGTCTGCTAATATTTTGTAAAAGCTCCACCAGAATGTGGAATATTTTCTTTTTTTGTGTGGAGTCATGAAACTCTTTCTGTAAATTTTTTTCAATAATTTTTAAAACCGGGAAAATAGAATCTTGCGAAAAATCTCCTTTATGAATTAATATAATATTTTCTTCCACCATTTTCTTATGATAGCTTATCGAATCGGTAAGCGGGAAATCACTAACAATTTTGTTGAGCTCATCAACATCAGATTTAAGCATAATTTGATTATAGAAATAGGAAAAGGTGTCATCCTTGTTTTCAAATAGATAATCGAGCTTTTGTCCTGATTTCCGGGCCATTTCTATTAATCCTAGTCCTGCTCCTCCCTTATCAGATATTTCGTTGTTTTCGAGAACCTCTCGATATAATATTTTTAGCTCTTCTTTGGATAGGCTGTTAACTTTTTCGAGTTGATTTTGTAGATTTTTAATTTTATTTTTTTCGATCAAATTCCCAGAAGTAATATAATATACCCCACCCCAATTTTTGGTTAGAAAAAATCCGTCGCTATGCAATCGTTTAATTTTTTCACCATGGCGTACAATGTTTTGGAAGCATTCGGCCATAAGAAATGATGCTTTTTTCTTCATCTTCGAAAGCGCATCAATATTGTTAATGTTGTATTCGCTTAACTCAATAAGCTTATTGGTAATTTCGTCACTAAAATTACCACTGTACAACATACACAAGTTGTCTTCCTTAATCCTTTCGAAAAACCAGTACGTGGTATTAATATCCATAGGCAAAAGGTTGATGTACCTTTTAAAAAATAAAATAACATAAAATAAATGAAAAGCACTAATTTTTTTGGCGAATAAATAAATAAAAAGGAAGTAAGTTTTGTAAAAAACGTCTAGTTTTTTCTGTTAAGAAATTTGTACATTAAAATAAAAGGGCGAAAGATATAATATAAAAAAAATAAGTAGTTGGGCAGCGGAAAGATTTCCCAATCAGTGAAGTGAGTTCGGAGTCTGAATATAAGGCTAATGTAATAGTTTATACTGGGTTTCAGTTTTAAATGGTACAGTACAAACTTTATCTTACCACCGATCCCTTGCTGTCTTAAATCTTTGTTTGATATGGACTTTATGGCACCTTGTATTAATGAATTTGTAAGGTCAATAGTATCAATAAATTTTGGCATCTCGGTTTTGTACAATAGATTTGAAAGGTTACATGCTTGTATAAAAGTTTTTTCAAGCTTGTATTTTTGGGATAGTTCCCAGGCTTTACAAATATCTTCGTTGTAGCTTTGACCAATAATTTCAGAAAAGTCCTTTAACCAGAAAAGTCGATACCATTGATGAATGGCGCCATGTGCAGCTAGAAAAGCAATATTTTCCGATTTAGAAATATAGGGCAGTTTTTGTTTCGCTATTTCAATATTCATCGAATCAGCAATTATTTTTTTTGTTTCTAAGGGGAGGTAAGTCTTTGGATTGGTCAGATTCCAATGCAATTCAACTTCTATGGTTGTGTTCGGTTTTGTAAGATGATAATGATGGCTTATGGTATAATTTATTTTTTTCTTTTTGTTACTCAATGTTTTTTTAGGCGCAAGCATTACAAAACCAAATTCCTGAATAATTTTTCTGGCATTTTCAATATGGCTTATAGGAACAAGTAAATCAATATCTCGATAATCTCTAAAACCGATATCTTTATATAATTCTAAGGACAATAATGGCCCTTTAAAAAAAGTGTGTGGGATGTTGTTCTGGTTTAAGCCGTTATGAATTTTTAGTACATATTGGCTGTACAGCAATGCTTTTCTTGAAAGCCCCATTTGCACCTTCTTTAATTGCTTTTTTATTTCCGATTTTAAAATATTTGGATATGGTTTTGTTTGTTTTACAATGTGTGATATTAAGCGGTGCTTCTGGGCTAAATTAATAAACAGTTCCCAGTCAATTAATTTTTCAAGTGTTTCAATTTTTTCAATTTCTGCCTTGTTTAAATCATGTTGTGAAAGCAGAATCAATAATTGTAATTCATTGGAAAATTTTGAGATAATATGTTGCAATTGGTTTTTCATTTAAATAATGATGGATTATCTTTAATAAATAAAATCAATTTAAGATAATTAAAAAAGGCACCCGGATTGATAAACTTATCATTTTGTGAACGATTAAAGAAAGCATTACTCCATTTTTCATATTTGTGCATATCAATATAGCGAGTGATTTTAGGATTTGATTTTGCCTTTTCAATGATTTCCATAATTTTATCTTTATCTTTCAATGTACGCAAAAAAACGGTAGGGATGGTTGCTCCACTTTTATCGTTTCTCCACCTTATTTCGTCGGGTAAGTAACCTTCCATTGCCTGGCGTATAGCATATCGTAAAATACCATTTTGTGCTTTTAAATGAGGAGGCATGGAAAGATAAAATTCAATTAAATCTTTATCGAGTAAAGGGTACCGGTATTCCACCCCATATTGTTTTGCTGCCAGCGAACTGTATTCTAAACGCTGGGCAACATGGGGGTGTGTAATTCTTTCTATCGATTGATCAATCAGATTATCTCTTTTAATATTATTGTAATAATTAAAATAGCGGTTTTTAATGTTTAGTTTTTCCCTGAAGGATTTATTGACCGCTAAATTTTTATATTTTGAAGCCCACCATTTTTTGCCTTTTAGTAATTGAATAAGTATTTCGATAAGCCCTGGGAAAGCATTTTTAAATCGTAGTTTTTGTTTTGTCCAAAAAATTTTAACTGGATGATAACCTTGTTTTTGAAGGTCTTTTTTTAATCTTTGGCCATTTATAATTTCTTTTAAATAGCTTCCTGATTTTGAGGTAACTACTTCATCTCCACCAAATCCCGATAATAATACCTGCGTATTTTGTTCTCCAACAATTTGATAAAGCTGGTCGGAGAAAACACTAAAATTTTGCTGAACAATGCATCTGTTTAACGAAAGGCTGTTTTTTAAAGCATCGGTTATGCCTGAGTTTTCAGAAGTAACGAAAATTCGATCCTTTAAATCACAAAAATCGGTAAGCAAATGGATGTACTTTTTCTCATCTTTAAAAGGATGTACTTTGCCAATCTGGGCCTCAGGCATTACATGCGAAAAAGTTTTTAAAGCAACATGTTGTGCTGCTATGGATGTAATACTCGACGAATCGATTCCTCCACTTAATTCGGCGCCATAATTCACCGGATCTTGTATTCTTCGCTTAACAGCCTGGAAAAGCCTTTTTTTGAAATATGCTAAATATTCCGAATCATTTTTAAAGTTGTTTTTTGCCGGTTTTAGTTTCCAATAAGGCGAAATGGTTAATTTTTCATTTTTTAAGTGTAGAAAATGTGCTGGGGGAAGTTTTTTAATGTCATTAAACGTAGACCTATAATGTTCAGATTTTATAATAGATATAGTGTCAGCAATGAATTGCTGGTCGATGGTTAGCTTTAGTTTTTTTTGACTCAGAATCCCTCTTATTTCGGTCGAAAAAATAAATTGTTCCTTATCAACATAATAATTGAGGGGCTTAACGCCAAAATGATCCCTGGCACAAAAAAGCTCTTTTTTTTCGATATCCCAGATGGCAAAAGAAAAATCGCCGGTTAAAAACGTTGGGCAATCGGTTTGCCATTGCTGATAGCACTGGAGTATTAATTGATGATCGGGGATATTTGAGTCGTTTATTTTGAGCTTTTCGATTAGCGTGTCTCTATTGTCAATTCTACAATCGCCAACAACTAAAAAGGGATGATTAAAAAAAACGGAGTGTTTAGATTTCGTGTATTTCTTTTCGAAAAACTGAACAGTTCCAAAACCGAAATTATCGTGGCAATGGATGGTTTGTTCTCGTTTTTTTTCTAAGGTAAGCTGTTTAAGTGCTTCACTGATATCTTCTTTGAGCACCTTATCGCCTTTTAAATTAATTTTTCCGAAGAAGGATTGCATTTAAAAAAGATTTAAAAAATAACTTGAGTAAAATTTTTATTTTGGACTTTTTACCAAAGGTAATATTTTATTATTTAAATCGTTTTCTTAAAATTAAAACAAAAGGAATGGCTAAAAATGCCAGTAACGATGCTACTTTGTAAGTATCGACCAATCCAATAAAATCACTTAATACACCAATAAAAAAAGCAGTAACTGAAGTGGAAACAAAAGAGATAAACATAAAAATTCCGCTTAAGAAAGCCTGATGTTCAGAGTCAATATCCATTACCATTGCTAATATTACCGGGGTTGAGGAAATAAGAAAAAACCCCAGGAGTAATAAAACAGGAAACATCATTCCGCCCTCGGCATATACAAATGCCAGCATAAGAAATGGGGAAACAAAAATGATAAGGGTTAACATTTTTAACCGCCCGATTTTATCCGAAAAGGTACCTGAAAGATAAGCACCTGCAGCACCGGCAAACTCGAAAACGGAAAGGGAGATACCTCCCAGCCATAAGCTGCCTCCCTTTTCATCTAAATAGGTAGGTAAAAATTTGGTTAATGAGGTTTTCATAAAACCACGAAAAAACATTACTCCTGCAATGAGCAAGAAGAACGGGAGATGCTCTTTAAAGGTAGCTTTTATTCCTTTCATGGGACGAGATCGGTCAATGGTTTCCGATACATTGACATTTCTGAGCCTAAAATAAAGAAGGACAGAAGCAAAAAGTCCAAAAGGAATTAACCGGTATGTTCCTTCAAGTGTCCAATAATTAACAGCAGCAACAATTACTAACGGGCCTACTGTTCTTGCAGCCTCGCCACCAAGCATGTAAAAGCTCATTCCTTTACCTACACGATTTCCGGCAATTTTTTTTATTAAAACAGGCGTAGGGACATGAAACATGGCATTGCTGATGCCCATGACAAAAAGCATGATGATTAGAATAATATAATGCGGAGCCAGTCCAATCAAACTCATGCATATGGTTGTAATGGCAGGAGCCAGAATGACCATGTACCTAATTTTTACATTTTCAGCAATAATACCGATAAAAGGGTTAAATAATGAAGGTATTTGTTGAGCAACAAACAGTAAACTAACCAGTGTGTTGTTTATTTTTAGTTTTTCTTTTAAGAGAGGCACAACCGGCGCAAGAAATGAAGAGTAGACATCGTGCATAAAATGCGCAAACGCTACACTGATCACATTTTTTAGCTGAAATTTTTTGTGTTGTTTCTCCATAAATAAAAAAAGCCGGAAAATTCCGGCAAAATTTTAAATTTGAGCAATAAGCTCTTTCATGATGAGGGTCATTTTTGTTTCTGCTTTGGCAGCCACTTTTTGAACTTCTTCGTGAGTTACCTGCACAATCTTTCCGGGGACACCTAAATCGGTAATAATAGAAATGGCAAAACAAGGAATTCCCATGTGGCGGGCAATGATAACTTCAGGAACCGTTGACATTCCTACCGTATCCCCACCAATAATTCTAAAGTATTGATATTCCTTAGGGGTTTCGAATGTGGGCCCTGAAGTAGCTACATAACATCCGATCTGGACTTTCAGGCTATTTTTCTTTGCAATGCGTTTAGCTTTCTCAATTAAAATGTGGTCATAAGGTTCGCTCATATCAGGAAATCGAGGGCCTAGCTCGTTTATGTTTTTACCAATAAGCGGATTGGGTAATAAGTTAATGTGATCGTCTAAAATCATTAAATCTCCAATTTCATAATTAGGATTCACCCCGCCGCTGGCATTGGATACTAATAATGTTTTGATACCCAGTGCTTTCATTACTCGTACAGGGAAGGTTACTTCCTGCATAGAATAACCCTCATAATAATGAAATCTTCCTTGCATGGCAATGATGTTTTTACCACCAAGTTTTCCTAAAATCAATCGGCCATGATGCCCCTCAACGGTTGAAACGGGGAAGTTTGGTATATTTTCGTAATCCAGGGTCTGCTCTACTTCAATTTCCTTGGTTAATCCTCCTAATCCTGTTCCCAAAATAATACCTACTTCGGGTTTTACCTTAATTTTATCTTGGATAACGGAAGCTGTGTTTTTTATTGTTTCTAACATAATCTATTATTTGCTGATTAAAATTATCTGTTTTGTTATTCAAAAATCGGACTTTAATCGGAATATAAAAAAATGATTTTTTTAGATAATCTGCAATATTAGTAAATTTATGCAAACGCATGGCATCTTTTTCCGAGGTAATTATAATTTTGTTTGATGATTTCATGGAATTATATTTTTGTTCAATTTTTCGGATGTCTGAATTCTTAAAATGGTGATGATCGGGGAATTTTATTTTTTCTATTTGTTCAGAAAGGTTTTCTTTAATGTATTGCTCAAATGGGAATGGATTAGCGATTCCGGTGACTAATAATATTGCCGGTTTTCCATGATTCATTTGGATATGAGCCGTTTCATTAAAAACAGGCGTTAAATTACCATAATCAAAAGTCGTAAAATATACATCCTGAAAAGGATAAGGATGTAATTCGTTGAATAAGACTCTACGCTCTATTGGTTTAATATCTTTTGGTGCTTTGGTGATGATTATGATGCTGGCACGTTTTTTTTCAAATGCTTGTTCGCGAAGGTTTCCTAGTGGAAGCATAAAATCTTTATCGATAGGGCGGTTGTAATCAACGAGTAGAATGGATAGATTCGTTTGTACCTGCCTGTACTGAAAAGCATCATCTAATAAGATAACATCCAAATCTTTTTTTTTATCCATAAGTTTCTGTATTCCACGAACTCTTTTACTGTCAACAGCCACGTCAATGTCAGAAAATTTTTGTTTAATTTGCCTTGGTTCGTCCCCAATGTCTTTCGCTGTTGATTGATTATCAGCAAGGACAAAACCTTTGGTTTTTCTTTTATATCCGCGGCTTAAGGTAGCCACTTTAAATTCTGATTTTAATAAATCAGCCAGATATTCAACATGCGGGGTTTTTCCTGTTCCACCAACGGTAATATTCCCAATAGAAATAATGGGTATATTAAACGATGTAGATTTAAAAATGCCATAATCATAAAAACGATTTCGGATATAAATAATTAATCCATAGACTAAACTAAGTGGAAATAAAATGGGGCTAAGTATTTTTCGTGTATTGTTTGGCATAGATTTTTCTTAACTTGCTTTTAATATTGCAGGCAACTAAAATACTAATTTTTAACTGTTTTTAAATCAGTTGTTGAAAAAATGTCCCTAAAATTCGCTTATCGATTCTTTTTTCGGATAGTCGATTGTGTAATGTAATCCACGGCTTTCGTGAAGATTCTTAGCCATTTTTATAATTAGATATCCCACGTTAATCAAATTTCTTAATTCGCAGAGTTTTTGGGAAAGCACCGATTTTTCATATAACTCTTCCGTTTCTTTAAAAATAATTTCCAGCCGGCGTAAAGCTCTTTCCAAACGTAGGTTGGAACGTACAATACCAACATAATTACTCATAATCTGTTGAACCTCTTTATAGTTTTGTGTAATCATGACCATTTCCTCCGGATAGGTTGTTCCGTGTGCATTCCATTCCGGGATGTTTTCCTGGAGGCTTTTCTTTTGTGCTACTTGTATTGATTCTTTAGCAGCTCTGTTGGCATAAACTACTGCTTCGGATAACGAGTTGCTGGCCAGTCGGTTGGCTCCGTGTAATCCGGTTGATGATACTTCGCCGGCAGCATAGAGCCGGCTAATAGAGCTTTTTCCATGCCTATCTACTTTAATCCCCCCACACATATAATGAGCTGCAGGAACTACCGGTATAGGGTTTTTGGTAATATCGATATTTAACGATAAGCATTTTTGGTAAATGTTGGGAAAATGTTCTTTTAACTTCTTTTCATCCAAATGCGAACAATCCAGGTGAACATAATCATCCCCACGAATTTTCATTTCGTGGTCAATGGCTCGGGCTACAATATCTCTGGGTGCCAGATAGCCTCGTGGGTCGTATTTGGACATAAACTCTTTCCCATCGGTAGTTTTTAAAATGGCTCCAAATCCTCGTAACGCTTCGGTAATTAAAAATGAAGGCCTTTCGCCCGGATTGTATAAAGACGTTGGATGGAATTGAATAAACTCCATATTTTCAATTATCCCTTTGGCCCGGTAAACCATGGCTATTCCATCGCCGGTAGCAATTTTAGGATTAGTAGTTGTATGGTATAAATTGCCTGTTCCTCCCGTTGCAATAAGTGTAGTTTTCGATAAAAAAGTATGAACTTTATCCGTCTTTAAGTCCAGTACATAAGCTCCGTAGCATTCGGTATCCTTATGGCTTCGTTTAACCAATTTACCTAAATGGTGTTGTGTAATGATATCAACCGCAAAATGATATTCTAATATTTCAATGTTTTTATTCGCTTTGACTTTTCTTACCAGTGTGTTTTGAATTTCTTCGCCGGTATTATCTTTGTGGTGCAGCACTCTGTATTCGGAATGGCCGCCCTCGCGGCCTAAATCATATTTCCCTTTTTCATTACGGTCAAAATTTACCCCCCAGTCGATTAATTGTTTTATCTGGTCAGGTGCTTCACGAACAACCATTTCTACTACTTCTTTATTGCATAATCCGTCGCCTGCAATCAATGTGTCTTGAATGTGTTTTTCATAATTATCCGGCTGATAGGTTACTGCGGCAATTCCTCCCTGTGCATATTTGGTATTGGCTTCCTTTAAATCAGCTTTACTAATTAAAATAACTTTCCCATGTTCGGCTACTTTTAGTGCATAGCTTAATCCGGCGATACCCGCACCTATAACTAAAAAATCGGTTTTTCTAATCATATTTGTGCAAATTCTTAATAACAAAGCAAAGATAACACTTAACAGTAGCCCCACCAGGACTCGAACCTGAATCTACGGTTTAGGAAACCGCTATTCTATCCCTTGAACTATGAGGCCAGTTTGTTTGCGTAAACAAAAGTAGAAAATTATACATTCAACACAAAATCATTGTATTGTCATGTTAAGTTGCATTTATTAATTGAACTTAAGAATACAATTATTTTTCCAGCAATTCCGCAAGTTAATAATAAATTTTGCTGGCTCATGCTTTGAAAAAATAAGGCATAAAATTCCCTTTCCGCCGAAAATAGCAGATTACGATATTTATATTTCAGGTTTACATTT
>JAYEKP010000131.1:0-2490 GCA_034661075.1 Bacteroidota bacterium | reverse complement strand
CTCATCTGAAAACCTTTGATAGGTTTGAAGATGAGAAAAAGAAAGAAATGCACGGCGCCGAAACATTCCATCAACCATCGGTATAAAAATCGCCGTCGGTTGTTCCTTGCTGTTGCAAATTTAAAAAAAAAATAATATGTTTGTTTAACTATCTATAAAAAAGTCCGATTAATAGGGGGCTAAACCATGTACATGAAATATGGAAATTGGCAAAACAAAAAAATATAGTTATGGAATCAATAGAAACATTTATTGAATTTTTAAAATCTTGTATTACTCCGGTTGCCCTTATTTCCGGTGTTGGATTGTTGTTATTAACCACTGCCAACCGATTTGGACGAACCATCGACCGGACCAGGATTCTGGTTGCAGAATTGGATCATGAACAGATTAAACGGCGCGAAGCCAAAAAAAACGAAATAAAAATTCTTTATTTGCGAAGCAAATATCTTAGAACATCTATTGCAGCCATTACATTTAGTGTAATCTCCAGCAGTTTAATCATTCCTTTGCTTGCATTCATGCAATTTTTTGCCTTTGATTTAAGAATGTTGGGTTATTTTTTGTTTAGCCTTTCTATTATTTCCATCTTAATTTCTGCAATTTATTTTTTTCTTGATATCCTATTGTCTTTAAAAGCATTAAAAATAGAGACTATGGATTTTATTGAAGATTAATTTAATATATATTTAATTATACGTCAATTTGTCATAGTATGCAATTGGCAAAGAAATTGATATGTAAATATTTAAATATATTAATAGTTTAATTTTTAAAAAGAAGAGTAATGATGAACATGGAAATTTATTTTGATGGAAATAAAAAAGTGAATGCCCGGTTTAACGGACAGGATATTAAAACCGACCAACCAGTGCAAGGTGGAGGAGAGGGAAGTGCCCCGGCTCCGTTTGATTTATTTTTAGCGTCTATTGGTACTTGTGCCGGTATTTATGTAAAAGGTTTTTGTGATCAACGAGGGATACCTTCGGACGATATAAAAATTATTCAGAAGATGAACTTTAATCCAATGACCCGGTTAATTGATAAAATTGATCTGGAAATTCAGGTTCCTGATGATTTCCCTGAGAAATATAAAGATGCCGTTATTAATGCAGCTAATTTATGTGCTGTAAAACGACACATGTTGCAACCACCGACCTTTGATGTTTATACCCAAACAGTAAGTGCTGAGGTCAGATGATTTTTAGTATAGAAATTTCAACGAATAAAAAGCCTGCTGGATTTATTCTGGCAGGCTTTTTAGTGTATTGAAGATTGTACAGTGTATACTTCCTATTTTTTTTACAAACACAAAATCGCCACCTTCGTCGCCGGTATCTTTTATTTCTCCGTATTGCGGAACATTGGGACTGTTGTTTAAAACGGCAATCTTAAAACTACTAAAGAGTTCTTCGGCCGAAATGTAGGGTTGGGTATTTTCCTTTAATCGTTTGTTTAGATATAACAAAAAAACACTTTTATCGGGTACTTCCTGTAATGTTCCACTGGTCATCGCTTTTCGGCTGGGAAGCTCATATAATTTCTGAATGGATTTAGGAGCATCAGCAAATGCTTTACGGGTTTTAAAAATACCACCACTAAAACATGCATCCGCAATGAGTAAGGTGTGTTTTGTTCCTATGGTTCTCAGGTAATCCCTTATGGTACTGTTTCTTATCCAGTTGGCTGTATTAGCCTGTTTCGCATCAGCCGGTAGCCAGTAGCCTGCTTCGTCTTTTTTATCCCAATACCCATGTCCGGCATAAAATACCAAAAGGTTATCATCTTCGGTTATCAATTGGTTTAACTTGTCCATTTCTGCAATTATTTGTTCGCGGGTAGGGCTTTTTAATAGCTTAATACCTTCATCTGTAAAAGTATAATGGGTTAACAACGTGTTGTATAATTTTTCAGCATCAGTTTCGGGTTGGTCAAGGTCATTTATTTTTGGGTCAGAATATTTACTTACGCCAATAAGTAATGCATAATATTTTCCGGGCCCGCCGGTTTCTATTTCGTTAGGCGTTGTTTGAATGGTTTCTTTCTTATCGTTCGTTTGTCTTTGTCCTTCTTTTTGGAGTGGTTTGTAAATTACTGCATAATTTTTTTCTATTGCATTTTCATATATATCAACAGCTCTGACAAATAAGGTGTTATTTCCTTTTGCTAAATAAATATCTGTTTCAAATTTACCGTCATCCGCAAAAGGAACATCCATTCCATTAATTGTGAAGTTAAAAATATCATGGTCATCATTGATGATCCCTTTTATGATAAGCTTCTCGGAATTAGCCATTATAGATTTGTTGTCGGCAAGCAGAGGTTTAGTAAATGTTAATGCCGGGGGTTTGTTATCTTTTATTTTTTTTCATAGCTGTCCTAAATATTTTTAAAATTAAAAAATACAAACGTAATTACAGGTATTTTGGACAGATTTTTACTATTATTAAAAACGAATCCCCCCATTTAAATAAAATCCCTTGTTTATAT
>JAYEKP010000130.1:0-12911 GCA_034661075.1 Bacteroidota bacterium | reverse complement strand
CAAAGAGTGTTAAATTTGTTTTCATAGCCAATTTATATTTTAGTTGGTTAGTACTACAAAAATAAGGGCTCTTTAAACAAGAGCTCTAAATTGGCTATCTTTTTTTATTATTTAGGACAGATGTGAATTGAATCATAAATAAACGGGTTTAAATAAATAGCAAGGTTTTATTTTTTAAAAAGTTTTCTGAATTAAGGTTCATATCTTGATTCGGTTAAGATCTCCTGGTAATGATCATTAAGCATTAATTCCTTTAATGTAAGTTCAGGATGTCGCTCCATGTAGCGATACACAATTTTCCATCCTAACCATACTACGGCTCTTCCCGGAGATTGTCGGGGAAACCCAGTGGTAAAAGGAGCCGGGTTAATATAGTTATTAATGGTCATGTAATCGGTGGAGAAAAGCAATTTTTGATCTACCAGATTATCCCACATGGGTTTTTCATTTTGTTGGCACCATTCCAGTTGATTGGATGAAAAACCAAATTTTAACGAATCCTCGGTAAAAGGAAACATAGCATCTAAAAAATATTGTATTTTCCCATGATAAATCATATTATTTACCAGATTATCGATAGAATCGTTATAAATAAATTCGGTCATTGCCCAGGCTTTCATGGCATCAGTAGGTATTTTTTCGGGCACCATATTCCGTTGTAAATATTTTGAAATACCTAAACGGTCGTAAAACTCCACATCAGTACCCAGGTATTTATCGGTTCCTATGGCTAAAATACTATCTCCGATTACAATGGATTGATTAAATCCACCCTGGAAAGTATAAACAGCCGGCACTAACCTTTTAGGGAAATAGTATTTATAATATTTAAACGCTTGTGTTAATTCATCTTCAATAAAATCAACATCAGGAAATTTTTCCATCACTTTTTCATGCACCTGGAACATGGTATAATCGGTAATAAATCCTGTAATATAATCGGGATAAGCCTTACTATACGGACTTCCAATATTTATAACATTCTGACTGTATAGCTCTAAAAACTCGTCATATTTTTCAATCAAAGAGGGAATGTGTTCATTTACTTCACCAGGGTTAAGACTAAATAAATCTTTATCGAGGCGTTTTACTTCAATACTCACATCCATATCATCAATATCCACGTCAAATTTATTTTTCTCAGAACATCCGTAAAATAATAATAGTGAAATTACAGCAGTTAATAAACCTCTTTTTATCATCATAAAAACTCTTTTTTTATTATATAATTTGCTAAAACGGATTGATTTTTGAATACTACGCATAAAAATAACCTAAAATGATACGATTTTATATATTTTTGTATAAACGATAAATAAAACCTAAAAATATGAAAAAGTATTTAATTTTAATCATATTTGCTGTAAGCTCTTCAGCAATTTTTGCCCAGGGTTTAAAATTTACTGTATTTGCCGATCCCAAACTTTCGTGGATGTCGCCTGACTTAAAAGATGTTAGTAACGAAGGTTCAAAACTGGGTGTTAATATTGGGTTAAATGTGGATAATTATTTTGCCAAAAATTATGCTTTCATGACCGGGATTTCGATTGACAACACTGGAGGTAAACTAAAATACGGCTTTGAAAAAAATATTGATACCAGAAGCGCTGAAGATTCTATTATCCCAACAGGAAGTGTTTTAAATTATAAATTACAATACATCAACATACCGTTGGGATTAAAATTTAAAACCAATCAAATTGGATATACCACTTTTTATACGCATTTAGGAATTAATGGAGGAATTAATATTAAAGCCACCGGCGAGGTAGATAATTTTGAATTGAATAATAAAAATATCAGTGAGGAGGTAAAACTATTCACATTAGGCTATTTTATTGGTGCAGGCGTTGAGTATTCCATTGCCGGGAGCACAGCCATTGTTATTGGGATAACCTACACCAACGGATTTATTGATATTACACCCGATAACAATAATAAAGTAACCTTAAGCAATTTTGCTCTTAGATTAGGCGTATTATTTTAAAATTGAAAATAAAATAGAACATGAAAATTGCATTAGCCCAATTAAATTTTCATATTGGAAATTTAAAAAAAAATATTTCATCCATTATTGAAAAAATTGCAGAAGCAAAGGAGCAACGAGTAGATTTAATTATCTTTTCGGAAATGGCTGTTTGTGGATATCCTCCACAAGATTTACTGGAGCATCGCTCGTTTATTGAAAAATGTGAAGAGGCAGTATCCGAAATCTCAGAATACTGTGAAAATATTGCTGTAATTATTGGCGCTCCTACTGTAAATTATCATCCAAGAGGGAAAAGACTATTCAATTCGGCGTTATTTATTGTTGATGGGGAGATTCAATTTGTACAAAACAAAACATTGCTCCCAACCTATGATATTTTTGATGAGTACCGATATTTTGAGCCTAACGATAAATTTAATGTAGTTGAATATAAAGGCAAAAAAATCGCCTTAACCATTTGTGAGGATTTATGGGATGACCAACCCACCCATAATCCGTTTGGAAAAAACCAGCTCTACCAGGTCACTCCTATGGAAAAAATGAAAGAGCATAATCCTGATTTTATTGTAAATATTGCTGCATCACCGTTTTCATATACTAAAATCTGGGGTAAAAAAAATATCTTTATTCGTAATGCAAAAAAATATAACCTCCCGGTTTTTAATGTGAACCAGGTAGGAGCCCAAACCGAACTAATTTTCGATGGGGGGTCTCTGGTTGTCAATCCTGACGGAACCCTTGCGGATGAACTCAACCTGTTTGAAGAAGATTTTAGGATTTATGAATTGGAAAAAATTGAACAATGCACGAATAAACATTCAACAAATGAAGAGCCGAATGTTATCGCCAAAATCCATGATGCATTGGTTTTAGGAATAAAAGATTACTTCAATAAATTAAATTTCAAAACAGCAACATTAGGACTATCAGGAGGAATTGATTCGGCCGTTTCGCTGGTTATTGCTATTCGGGCTTTAGGAGCAAAAAATATCCGTGTACTTCTGCTTCCATCAAAATTTTCATCCGAGCACTCAATCATTGATGCTATACAATTGGCAGAAAATCTGGGTGTACAATATGATATCATCAATATCCAGCATATTGTAGATACGTTTGATGAATCATTAGAACCTATTTTTAAGGGACTAAAATCGGATGTTACCGAAGAAAATATTCAAGCCAGGGTGCGTGGAACTCTTTTAATGGCACTTTCCAATAAATTTGGGAATATTCTTCTAAATACATCTAATAAAAGTGAAGCTGCCGTAGGTTACGGTACTCTTTATGGAGATATGAATGGAGGCTTATCGGTACTGGGGGATGTTTATAAAACCGATGTATACAAACTTGCCCGATTTATTAATAACGATAAAGAAATTATTCCCGAAAATACCATTGTTAAACCACCATCGGCTGAGCTACGTCCGGAACAAAAAGACAGCGACTCCCTACCCGACTATGATGTATTGGATAAAATTTTATTCGAATATATTGAGCTACAAAAACCGATAGAAGATATTTTAGAAAACGATTTTGAAAAAAACATGGTCGAGAAAATCATCAAAATGGTTGACAGCAATGAGTATAAGCGTTATCAGGCACCTCCCATTTTACGAATATCATCAAAGGCTTTTGGTGCGGGACGCAGGATGCCTTTGGTTGCCAACTATAATAATAAATAATTTTTTTATTCATTAAACCCAGGTAGTCTTTTTTTATCATAAGTATAAAGCAGATTACTCAAAAACGACCGATTTTATTGAAAAAATTTTATACTATTAGACTAAATATATACATTTGTATGTTTTTTAACATATACGGTAAATAATGAACAAATTAATGAATGCCGAATGCCACAATATTATTGACAATCAGATGTCAGTTTTTAGCGTACTAAGTAAAGAAGAGAAAGATCAGCTAAAAAAGAACAGTACTTGTACCTATTATAAAAAAGGGGATATTATATACAAAGAGGGCGACAAACCGAATGGGCTAATCTGCTTATCCAAAGGAAAAGTTAAAATCTTTAAAGAAGGCGTTGGTGGACGCGAACAAATTGTCAGGATGGCAAAACCGGTTGGATTTATTGGATACAGAGCATTGTTTGCCGAGCAAAACTACCTGGCATCGGCAGAAGCTATTGAGGACAGCGTAATTTGCACCATTGAAAAAGAAGCTCTCTATAAAGTTTTACATTCAAATTCCGACCTATCTTTTAACATTATCCGTTCGCTAGCCTCCGAATTAGGTTTTTCAAACAACCGAACAGTTACCCTTACACAAAAACATATCCGTGGAAGATTAGCGGAATCTTTACTATTCTTAAAAGACACCTATGGATTTGAAGAGGACGGGTCAACCATAAAAGTTTATCTTTCGCGCGAAGATATTGCAAATCTGTCAAACATGACTACTTCAAATGCAATACGTACACTTTCAACTTTTGCCAGTGAAAAAATTATTGCTTTAGATGGTAGAAAGATAAAAATAACAGATCTTAAAACTTTAGAAAAAGTTAGTGACTTAGGGTAATATTATGCTCAGCATCTTTATTAACCCATCCCGGTAATATTCCTTTTCTATAACGATTATCTACAATATGTGTTTCATCTAATTGTCCGGTAGTATACATCTTTTTAAACAGATGTAATTTTTCTGCATTTTCGTAATGGTGCAAATCTGTAAGTATCTGGCTGGCAATGGTTATTTTTACTGTATCCAGGGTAAAATCATTTTTTTGTTTTAAATCGGAATATTTTTCAAAGGCTTGCTCAAGTCCCTCATCCAAAACGGTAGTAACCATTTCATGTGTATAATCGGCATTTATCGAATCATCAAGCACTTGTTGTATATCTCGTATAATTGAGTTGTTTAAAGAAGAAGAAGTATGATTTAATACGATAATCGTATTTTTGTCTTCAACAAATCGAAAAAAACTAGTTCTAAATCCATTCCAACGACCATGGTGATATACTACTTTTTTATCATTTCGTTCACGAATACGGAATCCAAATCCGTAGGGTATGGTATATTTCCCATACAATTTAAAAGGTGTTAAAGCCTCATTCATGGTTTCTTCCGAAACCAATGTATTTTTATATAAAGCCTGATCCCACTTGTATAAATCTTCGGCCGTAGAATAAACACCCTTATCACCCACAGCTCCGTCGTTAACAGTAGGCGGAATCATTCGATACCTTCTGTTGCGATAAAAAAACCCTGTTAAATAATCTTCTTTGAGATTTTCCTCAGAGCTGCTGTAAACAAAAGAATTCTTCATTTTAAGTGGCTGGAAAATATTTTGATCCAAGAAATCAGCAAACTTTATCCCTGAAACATTTTCAACAATGGCTGCTAAAACAACATATCCTGTATTTGAATAATTAAATCTACGCCCGGGAGTAAAATATAAGGATAGCTTATGTTCAGCTAACATTTGCATAATATCTGCATTATTGGGTGGTGTTGTTCCCTTCCAGTGATGTTCTACTAACCACATATAATTTGGCAAGCCAGAAGTATGATTAAGCAACATCCGAAGGGTAATATTAGGGTAAGGAAAATCGGGGATATATTTGGTTACCGAATCGTCATAATTTAATTGATTTCTTTCTTTAAGGATCATCACCGCCATGGCTGTAAATTGTTTGCTAACTGAAGCCAGCTGATAAACAGCATCTGTTGATAAAGGTTCTTTATTTCTTATATCGGAATAACCAAAGGATTGGTTAAAAATACAGTTTCCCTTATATCCTACCAGGATACTTCCGTTAAAATGAAATCTTTCGGTTTTTTGTTGTATTATCGAATCAAGGATTGCAGCTTTCTCATCGTAAAAAATTTTATTAATCTTATCACGGGCCGATTGATGAATAACTTCCTCTTTATTTACAATGGCGCCAAATAAATTAAGCCTTATGCTGGCTGTTATTACACCCACCACAAAGAATATCGATAAAAAAGCAAATATTTTAAGGTATTTATAGTCCATTTGTAACTCCTAAGAGTTTTTTCAAGACGCCAAAATAACACAATTTTTAGGGAGATTCAAAACCTAAAAACCGTAAAAAGGCTTTTTCACAGGCTTCAAGCAGATCAAAAGGCTAACAATTATTTATATAAGATTCTGTCTATCAGTACAATAAAGAGATATCAACAGGTGTCATTCTAAATAACACGAGAAACAATAAAATGTGGAAAAAACGATAACATATATATTCATTAAAGGATTTCCCCCGGGCAGATTCTTCATTACATTATATTCTTCTATTTACTCTTGAAAATATACTCTTTTTACCCTGGATGAAACGCTGGTAAATATTTCATAAGGAATGGTTTCCAGCATATTAGCCAAATCAATTACCGATTGTTCTTTGCCGAAAATAATGACTTCATCCCCTTCATGAACGTTACATCCGGTGATATCAACCATACACATATCCATGCAAATGTTTCCTACAGTAGGAACAAGAAAACCATTGATAAATAATTTACCCCGTCCGTTTCCAAGTTTTCGATTTAACCCATCCGCATAACCTACCGGAATAATGGCAATGGTCATATCATCCAAAGCTCTTGCTTTACGGCTATATCCAATAGTTTCGTCTTTTTTTACCTGTTTGGTTTGAATTACAGTGCTTTTAAGTGTACTAACGGTGGCCAGTTGTTCCTGGTTTGTTGCAGAAATTCCGTAAAGTCCTATGCCCAGCCGTACCATATCAAACTGAGCCTCGGGAAAACGTTCTATTCCGGCTGAATTGGCAATATGCCTTATCACAGGATATTTTAAGGCTTTCCTAATCTTTTTACTCATTGCATCAAATAGTTGAACCTGCTTAATCGTAAAAGAATCATGAATATTTTCGTCGCTGGCGGCCAAGTGAGAGAATATAGATTTGACTTTGATAAAATTTGCTGCTTTTAACGCATCAATAAGTTGATTGATTTCTTCCTCTACAAAACCCAACCGATGCATACCGGTGTCTAATTTTAAATGAACGGGATAATTCTTTTTTCCTGCATCTTTTATTGCTATAGCAAACTGATGAAGTACTAAAAAATCATAAATTTCAGGCTCAAGTTGATGCTCAATCATCAAATCAAAACTATTTTGCTCGGGATTCATCACAATAATTGGTATTTTTATCCCAGCTTTACGCAAAGCAACCCCCTCATCGGCAAAAGCCACCCCCAGGTAATCCACACGTTGGTATTGTAAAACATTAGCAATTTCGAAAGTACCACTGCCGTAGGATAGTGCTTTCACCATAGTCATAATTTTTGTTGCGGGATTAAGCTTCGAGCGGAAATAGTTTAAATTATGCACCATGGCATTCAAATTAATTTCTAAAACCGTACGGTGCGATTTTTCTTCAAGTACCGAAGAAATTTTTTCAAAATAAAAATCTCTTGCTCCCTTTAGCAGGATGGCTTCATCAGCAAAATCATTTTTGGTAAGATGATGTAGAAAATCCGATGTAGTATTAAAAAAACTTTTTTCGAGGGTAAATAAATCCCCCTGATTTGATAGAGCCTCTCCAATACCAATAAGCCTGTTTACATGGTATTTTTTCAATAATTTAGAAACTTCCTGATATAACGCTCTCTCCTCTTTACCACTTTGTAAAATATCCGATAATATTACCGTTTTTGATGCATGCTGATTTTGCTGGCCCAGATAATTTAATGCGATACTCAGCGAATGTAGGTCTGAATTATAACTATCGTTAATCAGGGTGCAATTATTTATTCCTTTTTTAAGCTCGAGCCGCATGGCTACAGCCGGCAAAGTATTAAATTTTTGTTTTACATCATCGGGCACAATTTCTGTAGCATACAAAACAGCCAGTAAATGAATAGCGTCCTCTAAAGAAGCTGCATCGGTAAACGGAATGGTAATCGTATTTTTTTGATCTTCATATTGATATTCAATGAAAGTAGCATGCTCTTTCCGGCTCTTATTTAAAATTTTTAGGTTTGCATCCGATTTTTCCGACCAGGTAAAAACATTTTTTTCAGGGAAACGAGCTTCTATTTCCTGATGAATCAGGGAGTGATCTTTACAATATATTATTTGTTTGCTATGATCAAAAAGTTTCAGTTTCTCCACGCATTTCTCTTTATAATCTTTAAAATTTTCCTGATGCGCCTCACCCACATTGGTTATCAGTCCGATTTCAGGATGAATTATTGTTTCGAGGTTTTCCATTTCGCCAGGCATAGAAATTCCGGCTTCAAAAATGGCAAAATTGTTAATTTCACTCATCAGCCACACCGAAAGTGGCACCCCCACCTGTGAGTTATAACTTTTAGGATTTCTAATCACATTTTTACTCCCCTGCAATAAATGAAACAACCATTCTTTAACAATGGTTTTTCCATTGCTGCCGGTGATTCCCACTACCGGATAATTAAACCTGGTGCGATGTGCTGCTGCCAGTTTCTGTAAGGCTTTTAAAGTATTATCTACCAGCAAAAAACTGGCATTTTCTAATTCTTTCTTATACTCAGGTATTTGATCGACCACAAAATTTTTCACCCCTTTATGATAGAGCTCTTTTATAAAATCGTGTCCATCGTGTCTTTCACCACGAATGGCAAAAAAAAGAGAATTTACGGTAGAAACAATATTCCGGCTGTCAATCAATAAATATTGAATCTCACCATCTTCTTTGATAAAAGATTGTGCATCAATTATTTTGGCTATTTCTAATGTGGTATAAATCATCCAATTATTTTGACTCGTTCATTACTTTATTAAAACAGACCCGGCATAAAGGTTCGTACTCATCTTTTTCGCCCAACAACACTAATTTATCACTTTTTGTAATACGATGCGAATATTGCGCCAGGTTTCCGCATTTCATACAAATGGCATGTACTTTGGTAACATACTCGGCTTGTGCCATTAAAGCCGGAATAGGGCCAAAAGGTTTGCCACGGAAATCCATATCCAATCCTGCCACAATCACCCGAGAACCGTTATTAGCCAGCTGATTACAAACATCCACCAGATTATCGTCAAAAAACTGGGCTTCGTCGATTCCAATCACATCCACATTGCCCGAAAGCAATAGAATATTTCCGGAAGATTCAACCGGAGTAGAACGAATGGTATTTTCATCGTGCGAAACAACATCTTCTTCGGAGTAGCGGGTATCAATCATGGGTTTAAAAATTTCCACTTTTAATTTGGCATATTCGGCCCGCTTTAGCCTTCGGATTAACTCTTCGGTTTTACCCGAAAACATTGATCCGCAAATAACTTCGACCCATCCCCTGTTTTTGGCTTTTTTATTTGTACCTTCGAAAAACATCGTATAACAATTCTAAACTTTTATCGTTAATTTTGCAAAATACTTTTAATGCATACATTATGAACAAAAAAGAAAAAATAAATAATCTTTTAAAAGATATTCAAGACTTATATGCTATAGCAAACAGGCTCGAACATGAAGAACAAATCCATCCGCTGGATATTGATCTTGCTCTTTCAAAAGTAAGAAATCTTTATGATTTATTATTAACGATTCATCCACAGACTGCATATAAATCTGAATATCAAAATAAAGAAACAGAAAAAAAATCTTTAGCCGAAAAAAAAACCGGCCCCATCCCTCCTATTAAAAAAGAAAAATCAGCCATAACAGAAAAAGCTGAAGAAGAAAAACGCGAATTTGTTATTGAAGAACCATCAAAACCAACAGAAAAATTCGAAGAAGAAAAATTGCACATAGAAGAAGAAACATCTGGTTCTCCAAAGAAAAAAGAAAAACAACAAGAAGGGCCTCCTATTATGGCCGATAAATTTCAATCCAAAAAATTTATTCACGACAATATGGCCAAAAAAAATCCAAAAAAAGATGTTTCGTCTAAAATGCAGTCAAAACCAATACAAGATATTGCTGCGGCCATAAGTTTAAATGATAAATTTATTTTTATTCGCGAATTATTTAAGGGTGATAAAGAGCAATACCTTGAGACGATTCAACTTTTAAACAATTTCGACACTTATGAAAATGCAATCGGTTTTTTAAATGAAAATTTCGATTGGGAAGCAGAAGATCCTAATTTTGAGCGATTAAAAGAATTGGTAAAACGAAAATTTGCAGCAAATTAAACGATGAGTAAGTTATATTTAGTACCCACTCCCATTGGCAACCTTGAAGATATCACGTTAAGGGCTTTACGGATATTGAAAGAAGTTGATATTATTTTAGCCGAAGATACGCGCAAAACGAGTATCCTTTTAAAACATTATAAGATTGACAAGCCTGTGCTATCGCATCATAAATTTAATGAACATAAGGCTTTACCCGAAATTATTCAACGCATAAAATCAGGACAAATATTTGCTTTAGTATCCGATGCAGGGACACCCGGAATTTCAGATCCCGGATTTTTAATTGCCCGTGCATGTATAGAAGAAGGGCTTGATGTGGAAACACTCCCCGGAGCCACAGCATTTATTCCGGCATTAATCAATTCCATTTTACCTAACGACCGTTTTTCGTTCGAAGGTTTTTTGCCCCAAAAAAAGGGACGCCAAAAACGATTAAAAGAACTTGCCGAAGAACCCAAAACCATGGTTTTTTACGAATCGCCCTATCGGTTGGTCAAAACACTAACTCAATTTGCCGAATTTATGGGCGAAGATCGTAAAGCCAGTGTTTCGCGAGAATTAACCAAAATCCACGAAGAAAATATCCGTGGTACATTAAACGAGCTCATTGATTATTACAGCCAGTCGACGGTGAAAGGTGAAATTGTTATAGTGGTTGAAGGAGCTGTAAGCTACAAAAAATCTACAACACCTGAATAAAAAATGTAAAAAAAGCCTGACAAGTAATTCTGTCAGGCATATCCTTATTTTTATAACCATTTAATTTCTTTTTGACCTTGATCTTCGTTTAGCATCAAATGATTTATTAATCCTTTTTCTTTTGGCAGCTCCTCTATCGTCATTACTTCCTGACGACGGTTTTCTGCTTCTTCCACTGCTCTTACTTCTGGCTCTACTATCAAACTCCTGATTTCCGGACTGTTTTTCTTTGGCTATTTCCGAACTTACCTGAATACCCTCAAAAACAGAAGAATTTAACCCATTAAGTACTTTTCCGGTATATGACTCATCAATCTCAAAAAATGAAAACGATTTAAGGATATCAATTTTTCCTACCGGGATATTTCTTTCTCTGGTAGACTCGTTAACCAATCCCATTAACCGCTGAGGATTAAGTTTATGGTTTTTACCTATATTAATAAAAAGACGTTGAAAATTTTTGCTCCCTCCACTGCGTTTATTTTTTCTTTTATTCTTCCCTTCAGCTCCCGACTCATCAGGCACATTCAGATCCGAAGTGTTTTTGTAATAGGCTAAAAATCGGTTAAATTCCAACGAAACAAACCGTTTAATCAGTTCCTCTTTATCAAGCCACTCCAATTTTTTATATACTTCCGGTAAAAGTTCATCAATTTGTTCGTTTTTTACATCTACATGTTCCATCTTATCAATCAAATGAAACAGTTGCTTTTTACAAATTTCATCCCCTTTTGGAACGGGTAATTTTTCGAATGTTTTATTGATTTTTTTTTCAATTTCTTTGATTCGGTATTTTTCCCTTAGATGGATAATGGCAACAGAGATCCCTGCTTTGCCGGCTCTTCCAGTCCGGCCGCTACGGTGTGTATAAGCTTCAGAATCATCGGGCAGATTGTAATTAATAACATGCGTAAGATCATTAACGTCTAACCCACGTGCTGCTACATCTGTAGCCACCAACATTTGCAAATTTTTTAATCGAAACCGGTTCATTACATGGTCGCGTTGTGCCTGAGAAAGATCGCCATGCAAAGCATCGGCATTGTATCCATCTTTGATTAACCACTCGGCTACCTCTTTGGTTTCCATACGTGTACGGCAAAAGATAATGGCATAAATATCCGGATTCATGTCCGCAATTCGTTTTAATGCCGGATATCTGTCTCTTGCATGTACCAAATAATAAATATGTTTTACATTTTCTGCACCCGCATTTCTTTTACCAATGGTAATTTCCTCAGGATTAGTCATATAATTTTTTGCAATTGCTGCTACCTCTTTGGGCATCGTTGCAGAAAAAAGTAAGGTACGACGGTTTGTTGGAACAGACTCAAGGATATCATTTAAATCATCCCGAAACCCCATATTCAGCATTTCATCTGATTCGTCGAGGACAACCGTTTTTACTTTTGAAATATCAGCTTTTTTACGTCTAATCATATCTAACATCCGCCCGGGAGTTGCTACAATAATATGCGCTCCCATTTTTAATCCACGAATCTGTGCATCGATATTTGCTCCACCGTATACGGGGAGCACCTTTAAACCATTCATATATTTCGAATAAGCCATGATATCTTTAGCAATCTGAACACACAACTCACGTGTAGGCGATAGAATTAAGGCCTGTGGATGTTTTTCCTGAATATTAATTTGTTGAACAATTGGCAGTCCGAATGCTGCAGTTTTTCCTGTTCCGGTTTGCGCCAGGGCAACAATATCGCGGTTGGTTTCGAGTAAAACAGGTATTACTTCTTTCTGAACGGGCATTGCTTCTACAAAGCCCAAATCATTAATCCCTTTTAGGATTTCTTGAGAGAATCCTAAATCATTAAATTTTGTCATTTATTTTTTCCTCCCGTGCTTTCGGATTCCTGGTTAACTCGCCAAAAGCCGGTCAGATACCTGAAAACACTTATTTAATTAATTAAGGACGCAAAGGTAGAACAATTATTGGATTAAGAACTATGTTTATTCACATCTGTCCTAAATAATAAAAAAAGATAGCCAATTTAGAGCTCTTGTTTAAAGAGCCCTTATTTTTGTAGTACTAACCAACTAAAATATAAATTGGCTATGAAAACAAATTTAACACTCTTT
>JAYEKP010000129.1:0-2516 GCA_034661075.1 Bacteroidota bacterium | reverse complement strand
CTTCTAGTTGTTTTGATAGTTGTTGTTCTGTTTCTTTAAAATCCGAAACATCTCTGATTAAAATTACATAACCTAATAATTCCTCCTTTTCGGATTTGATTTCGGAAATTTTAGCATTATAAAATTGATGATTAGACGAGAAATTGAATACCTGCGAAATACTGGTGTTTTTTATTTTTGAAAATGCTTTATCTAAATTTATCGTAAAATTATCATTAAAATTAAGTTCCTTAAAATGTTTGTTAATAGCCTCTTCTGGATTCAAGAATAAATCATGTTGATTATTAGAAATGATATCAATATAATAACCTTCTGTAGTTAAAATAAAAACAAAATCGGAAAGCGATGATAATACGCTTTTTTTTATTTGATCTAGATTTTTCATGATTTTTCTACAAAGTACTTATTAAAAGCTAATTGTTTTGTTACAGATTCTAAAACCATTTTAATATCAATAGGTTTTAGAATAAAATCCTGTACTCCTGTTTTTTGTGCTTTATATATACTTTCTTTATCGTCTTTTGCCGTAATAATAATAACGGGAATATTTTGGGTTAAATCATTATTTTTTATTTTTTCCAAAAACATAAAACCATCCATTTCTGGCATCATAATATCTAACAAAATAAGCGATGGTTTTTCTTTTTCAACAATTTTAAGGGCTTCTTTACCGTTATAAGCAACTAATGATTCAATATTTGCTGATTTTAAAACATTTTCTAAAAGCACATTATTGGTTAACGAATCGTCAATGATTAATATTTTTTCCGACATAAAAAATGTTTTACCGTTTACTATTTATATAGTCTAAAAGTTTCTTCTTACTACTTTCAAATCCTAAAGCTACACTAACAATGGTATAATAATCGTTTTTATTTTTAGTGAAATCATAACCGAGTTTTGCAATTTCAAGCCTTGAGTTTTCATAATCAAAAACATGAATAATTTCTTTGATTTGAGTGGGAGAGAGGCAGGTTTTGGTTTCAATAATATTTTTTGCCAATTTTAGTTTAGCTGAGTTAAAACTTTCGTTTTTTAATGAGTTAATAATTGAATTAAATTCATTTTGGCTAACTATACATCTTTCGGCAGAAACAGCCCCACTAACAGATGTTGATGATTGTTCTTGAGCTAAAAAACTGGTAAAATTACTTCGGCTTCTGGGAGTAGAAAATATTTGTTTCATCTCAAGATATTGGTCTATATCGTAAACGGATGATAATCCTGCTTTGGCAAAATCTAATCGATTATTTTCGGATGAAAATAATGAGCTTATTTTCATTAAATATTCAGTAGGAATACAATTGTTCTGAATTAATTTTTTGGCTTTGGCAAGTTTTGCTGATTCTTCGGTTAACGATTTTATTTGATTAACAATAGAATTAAATTGTCGTTGAGAAATATACTGGGTATATTTTTTTTGTCCGGTATAATTTTTAAAATCAGGATAATTGTAGTCAGGAAAGTTTGTTTCGTCAATCTCATTTAGGCTATTCCCGGCAAATGATGTTTCGGTTGTGTTGCTGGAAACAAAATCGTGTAACCTAAAAACATTGGAGTAGTAGATAAATGCATCGTATACTTCGTAAAAATTATCCTTATCGGTAGTATTGTTGTATGCTGCCTGGGCAAATTGTAAACGATAATTATCGTCATTAAACAACAAAGCAATCTCTTTTATTTGTTCACTTGAGAAACAATAGGATTTTACCAGTTGATTGGCTAATTGTAATTTTGACTGATCAGTAGTTCTTCCTTTTATTTGTCGATATCTTTGCTGAAATTGTTGAAAAGATAAAGGTTGATTATAGTCTGTTTGAGCGAAAGCAAGTGATGTTAATGCTGTAAATAGTATAAAAACAACAAATTTTTTCATTATCAAAAATTTATGAATAAATATTATTAAATCTTTTCAGATAAAATGTTTTGAAAAGCTTATAATTCTTCGTACTCTATGTATTTGAAAGGGATGTCAATAATAGATTCAAAATATTGACCGGACTCTAAAACATCTAAATCACCTTCTTCATAAAACCAGTTGACCAAAATATTTTTATTTTCCGGATTGTTTTCCAGCAGTCGAAGCATTTCTAAAATAAATTTTGATGAACTGGTATTAAAATATTCAAGCTTGATATCCACACGAATTTCTCCAGTAGTAAATTCTTTTGTCCAGTCAAGTATGGGTTTAAAAAATTTTGCAGCATCTTCAGGAATTGAACGGCCCTCAATTTTTAAAATTCCATTTGTACTTAATGCAACAGAAGGAGTCTTTTCAGTTTCTTTTATTATTAAGTCTTTCATATATTCATTTATAATTTTTCTTAATTAGAAAATATTATTAAAATTAAAAATTAATACTAATTTACAATTTATTTAAATATAAATGCAAAGAAATTTGATGAATATCAAAATTAGTACATAATATTACATATTTTATCACATCTGTCCTAAATAATAAAAAAAGATAGCCAATTTAGAGCTCTTGTTTAAAGAGCCCTTATTTTTGTAGTACT
>JAYEKP010000128.1:0-13032 GCA_034661075.1 Bacteroidota bacterium | reverse complement strand
TTTTGAATAAAGCATATTTTTGTGCTTTCTCATAAAATTTCTCTTCGGTAAGCATTCCATATTCAATAAAGATTTTAAGGTCGTCCCATTTTTTCTCAAACTGTTCTCGGTCGTTTTTAAAAATTTATTCTAACCTGTCAGCTACCTTTTTGGTTATATGATTGGATATTTTTTTAACATTTGCATCGCTCTGCAAGTAACTTCGCGATACATTCAGTGGGATATCTGGCGAATCTAAAACACCATGCAGTAAGGTTAAAAACTCTGGTACAATACCCTCCACCGAATCGGTAACAAACACCTGATTAGCATAAAGCTGAATTTTATTTTTTTGTATTTCGATATTATTCTTAATCTTTGGGAAATACAATATAGCGGTCAGGTTAAAGGGATAATCTACATTAATATGAATATGAAATAACGGATCCTCATTATAAGGGTAAAGTTTATTGTAAAATGCTTTATAGTCTTCATCCTTCAAATCAGCAGGCATTTGAGTCCATAAAGGATTGGTATCATTAATGATATTGTCTTTATCGGTTTCTATTTCTTTGCCATCTTTCCAGTCTTTTTGCTTTCCAAAAGCAATTTCGACGGGTAAGAACCGGCAATATTTATTTAATAACTCATTAACTTTATTTTCTTCAGCAAATTTTTTTGATTCTTCGTCAATATGTAAAATAATATCGGTACCACGATCTTCTTTTTTTACCTCTTCAATCTTATACTCAGGGCTTCCGTCACAGGTCCATTTCACTGCCTCAGCATTCTCTTTATATGATTTGGTAACAATTTCCACTTTTTTAGATACCATAAATGAGGAATAAAATCCAAGCCCGAATTTACCGATAATGGTTGTCTGATCTTTAAATTTATTAATAAACTCTTTGGCACTTGACAATGCAATTTGATTAATATATTTATCAATCTCTTCTGCTGTCATTCCAATACCTCGATCGCTAACCGTAAGTGTTTTCTTTTTAGGATCTAACGAAACGCGTATGGTCAAATCACCCAGCTCATCTTTATACTCACCCAACGAAGCGAGTTTTTTTAACTTCTGCGTTGCATCAACTGCATTAGACATTAATTCCCTTAAAAAAATCTCATGGTCGGAGTAAAGAAACTTTTTAATGATTGGGAAAATATTCTCCGTAGTAACTCCAATTTTTCCTTTTTGCATTTTATATCTTAATTTTAATTTAACATCTGTTTTCCAGAGCTTATTTCCCAATAGTTGTGCCACAGATTATTTTCTGCCAAATAGACAGCAAATTATCATTATCTTTCGAAATAAAATGAAATTTTTGCAGGGATAATTAATAATTAACTAAATATCTCGATGATCATTCGATTGTGAATTAATGTAGATTTTAAAATGAAAACAACTCAGGAAAAAAGTAATATAGCAAAGCAAAAAGAACGATGAGAACCGAGAAAAAAAGGAGAAACAATTTAGCCATATAAATTCCAGCTTCCTTTTTTAACAGAAAGTTTCTCTGACTAATAATTCCTTTAATATTATTTATGATACGTAAGGTTATATTTTCATTCTTTTTAATAAAAGTATATGCACCATAATGGAAAGCAGAAGAAACCATATTTATATCATCATTCTCAGAATATAAAATTACTTCAGCATAGGGATTTATTTCTTTAATTTTTTTAAGTACATCAATGGGTTCTACCATTTTATTTTCCTGATCGGTTTCAAGCGTTGTGGCAAGAAAAATAATATCAATCTGTTTTTTTGAGGGAATCACTTGGGAAAAATCTTCAAAAAATTCTTTGCTTCGGGTATATATGATGATATTATAATCGTTTACTTCCTCAAAACGGGCTAACACATCGCGAATATACGAATCATCGTTATCGATGAAATAAACATAGGTATTTTGCCTGGATATTCTGTTTTCCATAGGAATAAATTACTCTTCAAGTTACGATTAATAAACAAAAAAATCAACACCTTAGTTAAAATCAGGGAGTACGGAATATTTCTCTGCGTAATTCATCATCTGTTCGGTGTAATCTTGAGTGTAATCAATCATAACATCTAAGATTTCATCATTATCATAAACCGGTAGATATTGGGGATTTACAAAACCAGAATAAGGCGCTAAATTAAGTTTTTTAAACCGTTGCAAAACCTCATCATGTAATTCCTTATCAACCTTCACTCCATAATTTTCAATAAGGTATTTTGCAGCTTCAAAATCACCTTCGGATTTGATTCGTTGTATTTCAGCCAGAAGATTTCCGAATAATTCTCTTAATTTACGATGATGATGTATGACAAAATAGGTTTTCCCATCTTTCATTTTTTTCTCGATAACATTTTCATCCTGTCCTTTTTCAAAACACCACTTAGCAATAAGTTGGCGATTTCGCATATGAGCCTGTTCAATATTTTTACCGGGCTCAATTCGGGTGAGTTGTGTCATTAATCCATTTTTGATATAACTATTATATTGAGCCACAGCAACATCAAATGTTGGCATAATACCCAAATCAATCAATTTAGGATCCATCATAAACCACAAAGCAAACAGATCGGCTCTGGTTTCTTCAATAGGTGAGTAGTAATTTTTTAGTAAATCGGTGCTTATGCCAGGCATTAATTGCCCCGAACCATGTCCCAAACATTCATGTAAATCGGTATGTAAATTATTGGCCAAAAAACCATGTTTTTTATGTAAGTCAATCTCCTCATCCGAAAATGAAAACTCTTCGACTAATCCGCTTTTAAGCGAAGCCATATGATATGCGTAAGTAATATTTTCTATGGTTACCGATTTGGAACCATGTTTCTTTCGAATCCATTCAGCATTAGGAAGATTTATTCCGATAGGAGTTGCAGGATAACATTCACCACCAAGCATAGCCACATTAATTACTTTAGCACTTACACCCTGTACTTTTGTTTTTTTATATTTTGAATCAATAGGAGAATGATCCTCAAACCACTGGGCATTCTGGCTTAAAATATCGGTTCGTCGGGTAGCTTTTTCATCTTTAAAATTAACCAGGGCCTCCCACGTAGCTTTTCTCCCTAAAGGATCTTCATAAATTTCGATAAATCCGTTTACGGTATCAATAAAAGATTCTGTGTCGCTTAACCACAATATGCTGTATTCATCAAATTTTTTCAAATCGCTAGATTGGTAGAAATCGATGAGCTTTTGCAGGCTTTCTTTTTGTTTCTTATTTTCAGCTACTTCAATAGATTTTCCCAACCAGTATACCATTTTTTTGATGGCTTTGTCATACATTCCATCTACTTTCCAGATTTCTTCTTTAATCTTTCCATTTTGCTTTATCAATTTTGAATTTAATCCGTATGAAACAGGTTCATCATCAGTTGGATTTATCATTTCCTGATAAAAAGATTCAACTTCACGCTGCGTTACATTTTCATAAAAATTGTTAGCCGATTCTTTAATCATATCTTTCGATTGATCCTGACAAACCCTTTTAGGATATTTTTTCGGGTCAAAGATTATCGGCATTATTTTTTGTATGACTTCATCTTTCGATAAATCAACAGGCCATTTATATTCAGGGATTTGCTGTATCAAGCCTAAAAAAAAATCTTTCGAGAAACCGGGTATAAATTTATCTGTAGAATAATGATGATGTATGCCATTGGAAAACCATACCCGTTTAGTGTATATGATAAATTCATGCCACTCATCATTTTCTATATGGTCCTTATTGTTTTGGATTATTGACTCAAGCAATCGTCGGATGGTTAGATTATACTTAAAATTCTGGTCATAAATAATATCTCTTCCGTAAAGTGCTGCCTCCGAAAGATAATAAATCAGTTTCTTTTGATTTAAGGATAAATCTTCGAATTCAGGAACCTGATAGCGCAAAATCTTTAGATCAGCAAACTGCTCTACAAAATAAGGAAAAGATTCAATATTATGTTTTTTAGTCATGGTTACTCAATATTATAATTTCTTACATCAATATCATGATAAGTATTCCAAATTCCATCTTCAAACTTAAGTCCGTCATACGAAAAATCTGGCCCATAAAACTGGTATTTCCCTTTTAAATTAGGTCGAAAGGGCGAAAGGTGATCGTACACAATCATTCCTTTATTCTCATCATACATTAAACCCATATTTGCCTGTGCACTATATTCAAAAATTACGCGTGCAACATTCTTGTCCCTATTTTTAAACATAAATGCACCAAACACAGGTTGATCATTTGAATCAAATTGTACGATTTCAACCAGTTTTTTCTTACTAAATAAATCGTTTAAATCGGAACCTAATAAAGTATAATAATTATCTCGTCGATGTTTATGCACAATAATTTTATAATATAACGCACCATACCAATTGGTATGGGATAAAATATCATATTCAGGATTCGTTATTTGTTCTGATTTATCGGTTAGTTTATAAGTTAAAGTTTTCCACCGATTTTTTTTATACTGTACAAATCCAAAATATTGATGTGTCCCATCGTAATAGGGCAAATTCCATGTAATAATTCTAAGCTTATCATCTTCAGATCTAATATCACCAACATATTTTAAAGATGAAAAATCAAAATCGAAGCTACCATCCTGAGCTAGTGTTTTTTGGAAGTATTCTACTATTTTTTTGTTTAGTTCTTCTTTTTTATCATCGTCTCGCTCCTGAGCCATTAAGCTGAAATAATGTGTAAGGCTATCGGAAAAAATGCTTATATCCTGAGCATAAGATTTTGTAATAAAAAAATAAAAAACAGTAAAAAAAATAAAACAAGCGATACGTTTCATTCTAAATTTTTAAATTTTATAGCAAAAATAAATCTATTTTTTCTCAATCCTTAAATAAAAAATTCAAATGAACCTATTTTACCGATTCATCAATTGCTTCTAAAAGAATATTACAAGCTTCTTTAATTTGTTTTTCAGTAATAATTAAAGGAGGGGCAATTCTAAAAGCACTGTCGTGGAATAAAAACCAATCGGTTACTAAGCCTTTGCTTACGGCAATATCAATTACCTTTTTAACCTGGCCGAAATTTTTTAATTCAACCGCCATAAACAAACCAACCCCTCGGATTTCTTTAATCTCTGGATGAACCAATAATTCTCGAAATAATTGTCCCTTTTGTTTTACTTTTTGACAAAGTTTTTCATCTACAATAGTTTTTAAAGAAGCAACAGCTGCTGCACAAGAAACCGGATGGCCTCCAAAAGTTGTAATATGTCCTAAAATAGGGTTTGTTTTAAAAGCCGACATAATTTCATTGGAAGAAACAAAAGCCCCTATCGGCATTCCTCCTCCCATTCCTTTGGCAATAGTCATAATATCAGGAAATACATCAAACTCTTGTAAAGCAAAAAGACTCCCTGTTCTTCCAAAACCGGTTTGTATTTCATCAAAGATGAGCAAGGTTCCCGTTTCATCGCATTTTTTTCGTAATTTTTGCAAAAAATTATTTTCCGGAACTCTTATTCCCCCTTCTCCCTGGATAGGTTCAATTAAAACACAGGCAGATTTATCGGTGATTTGCTCTAAGGATTCTTCATCATTAAAATCCAGAAACCGGATATCGGGCAATAATGGACGAAAAGCATTTTTAAACTCTTCGTTTCCCATAACACTTAATGAACCATGGCTACTTCCATGATATCCATTGTTAAAAGCAACAATTTCAGTACGGCCGGTATATCGTTTAGCCAGTTTCAATGCTCCCTCAATAGCTTCGCTACCAGAATTCACAAAATAAACCGAACTTAAATTCTCCGGCAATAAATCGGTTAATAATTTAGCATACTCTACCTGCGGTGACTGGATATACTCACCATACACCATAAGGTGCATAAATTTCCCGGCTTGATTTTGTACTGCATTAACAACATTAGGATGAAGATGTCCTACATTGCTAACAGATACCCCTGAAATTAAATCAATATAAGATTTTCCATCCGGGCTATACATATAAATTCCCTCAGCATGTTCAATTTCCAATTGTAAAGGAAAATCAGACGTTTGCCCTACATGCTGCAAAAATAATTGTCGTTGCGAGATCATTTGATGATTATATTAAAATTATTAAAACAAAAAAATTGGGATTAATCCCAATTTATAAAATACAAAGGTAAGGATAAGGTTTTATTTACCCATAAGATTAATGTCATTCATAAATCTTTCTTTGTAAGCTTTACCAATGGGTATATTTTTCAATCCTTCGGAATTTTTGATATAAATCGCGTTATCTTCAATTCGGTCAATTTTCTTAACATTAATAATGTACGAACGATGTACACGTTTAAATTGTTTTGAAGGTAACTGACTTTCAATAGATTTCATCGTAAAATGAATGGTAAACTTTTCGCTAAAAGAATTGATAATCACGTAATTTTCAAGCGCTTCGACCCAAAGAATTTCATCGTATTTTAAACGAACAAGTGCCGAATTTTTTTTGATATAAATTTCATCCACATCATGACGTTCTTTAATCTCATGAATATTTTTTGCTTTCAATACAGCTTTATAAAAACGACTGTAAGTAATGGGTTTTAAAAGGTAATCTGTAACATCATAATCAAAAGCATTTACTGCATATTTTTCTTTAGAGGAGATAATAATTACCTGTGGCAAATTTTTTAGTGCATTCATAAAATCAATGCCATCCATTTCAGGCATTTCAATATCTAAAAATATCAAATCAATTTCATCATTTCCTTTATTAAATGTATTAATTGCCTCAACAGCATCCTTAAAAGAGTGTTTTAGCGAAAGAAATTCTGTTCGTTCAACAAATTCTTCTACTACACGTCTCGAGAGAGCATCATCATCTATAATAATACAGTTCATACTATTTACAATGTAAAATTTATTACAAAACTTAATTTTTTATTCTATGGTTTAAGCATATAAAGATGAAAAAATTTACATTAATATACGAATTTTTGTGATTAAAAGTTATTTTTCTTAGATAAAAAATCATCAATAAGTAGTGATGATTTTTTTATAGTCTTTTTTAACCATTCCAATAATATTTCTTTTTTTTCATTATCAGACAATTGCCAGTTGATTTCGGATTTCCTTAATGATGTTGTCAAATGATGTAAAATAATCGCTGCTGAGACCGAAATATTAAAACTTTCGGTAAAACCAAACATTGGGATTTTTAAAAATTCATCTGCATTATCAATCATTTCATTTGAAAGACCCCTCAATTCTGTTCCAAAAAACAAAGCTGTTTTTCCCTGAGTTAAATCAAAATTTTCCAGGTTAACATCTTGGGTATGAGGTGTAGTAGCAACAATTCGGTATCCTTTTTGCCTTAAATGACTGATAGCTTCCAGTGTATTATTTTCCTGTTTGTTATATTTTACTAGATTTAACCATTTGGAAGCGCCCAAAGCAACATCGGGATTAATTTGATATTCATTTTTATTTTCGATAATATGCACGTCCTGGATTCCAAAACAATCGGCTGTTCGTAAAACAGCACTTGCATTTTGCGACTGATAAATATCTTCTAGTACAACAGTTATATATCTAGTTCTCTGATTAATAAGTTTGTAGAACAACTCGAGTCTTTCTGTAGTAATAAATTGTTCCAGATATTTTGTTAAACGAGTAGTTATCATAATCATTATCTATAAAAAAAGGGAGTACAATATACTTGCTACTCCCTTCCATTATTTAGTTAAAGTTTTTTATTGAACTGCGTCTGCTAAATCGCTTCCAGCTTTAAATTTAACTACGTTTTTAGCTTTAATAGTAATAGGTTGACCAGTTTGTGGGTTTCTACCAGTTCTTGCATTTCTTTTTGCTACAGAGAAAGAACCAAAACCAACTAAAGCTACTCTGTCACCTTTTTTCAAAGCGCCTGTTGTACTCTTAATAAAAGCGTCTAAAGCTTTTTTAGCGTCTGCTTTTGTTAAATCTGCTCCACTAGCAATTGCATCAATTAATTCTGCTTTGTTCATAATAAAAAAATTTTTAGGGTTAGTAAAATAATTATTTTTTTTAGCTTCTACATACAAATATAGAGTATTTCTTAAGTTTAGCAAATCTAAACAAAAAAAAATACTTATTTATTGATAAATATGTTGATTTTGTTAATAATTGAGCGTAAAAATCCATATTAACGGGTTGTTTATGGGTAATATTGATGCATTTTTTCCAATAAATACCCCAAAAACAAATTATGATTTTTTTCAAAAAATTTTGTGCAAATCAAAATTAATTATACTTTTGCCGACGGAGAAATGGCAGAGTGGTCGAATGCGGCGGTCTTGAAAACCGTTGTCCGTTCTGCGGACCGGGGGTTCGAATCCCTCTTTCTCCGCCAAAGAATTGAAAGCTGTTCTATAACTGGAGCAGCTTTTTTTATACAACTAATTCAATATAAACTTAAAGAGGGATGAGAACCGAAGCGACGGAGGCGGTTCGAACGGCGAAGCCTTCACGAGCAACCTTAATATTAACCTTCATCTATAAAAATTAAAATCAAAAGAATTTTTAAAACGATATCCTATAATTACAAAATTGCGAGTAACCCCTTCCCGAAAATTTTTAATTTTCGTGGATGCTCGAATTTGGATAACAAATTCGGCACTTTCTCCGCCAAAGAGTTGAAAGCTGTTCCTTCCAGGAGCATCTTTTTTATGGCCAGCTTTTCTCTGCAATACCACCTCCCAACACCAAATCATCATCATAAAAAACCACAGGCTGCCCTGGAGCTACTGCCCACGCTGCACTTTGCAACTCCAGCTCCATAGTATCTATATGAAAACTTTTTACAATAGCAGGTTTGGATGGATTAATCCCTAATCCACGAATATTTATATGCATCAAAAAATTTTCGGCAATCTCATCAGGATTTATTAAATGAATATTTTTTAATAGGATATGGCGATGATATAAAGATGGTTTTGTGCCAATTTTTAGTTCATTTTTTGCAACATTAATTTCACCCACATAAGCCGGGCGTTGTATATTTAATTGTAAATCACGCTTTTGTCCAATAGTATAATAAACGTAACCTTTATGTGCTCCAACAATCTGATTATTTTCATCTCTTACAATTCCTGGTTTAATATGTTCTAATTGATCGGGTACATAATTTTTAAGGAATTGTCTATAATCGTTATTATGTAAAAAACAAACCCCCATGCTTTCTTTTTGCCGGGCCAAATCTACAAAACCATTTTCTTTTGCTAATTGTCGTACCTCCTCTTTTATATAATCACCTAAAGGTGTAATCATTCGCTTAATAGTATCTGGCTCTAGCTCCCATAAAAAATACGATTGGTCTTTTACAGGGTCAATCCCTTTTTGTAGATAAAAATGCCCGTCTTTTATTTCTTTTCTAATATAATGCCCGCTCGAAACAAATTTTATATTATTTCTATCCGCAAAATCTATTATTTTCTTCCATTTGATATGTTTGTTACAGAAAGTACAAGGACTGGGTGTTCGGCCTTGCAGGTATTCATTGGCAAAATGTTTTTTCACTTTTTCAAAATCATCATCAATCATTAGGTTTATCAAAGGGATATTTAGTTTATGGGCTACTTCACTTACATTTTTATCATATTTATCATTGTTAAAACAAAAATGCAACCCTGTTACATCATACCCTTGATTTTTCAACAATAAGGCTGCTATGGTACTATCTATTCCTCCACTTAAACCAATAACTACTTTTTTATTCATTGTATTATTGAAAATCAAAATCTATTTACAAAATTAAAAATTACGAGTTAAAGGTTTCCATTCGAAACAGGTGGGCATAAACTCCATTTTGATATATTAATTCATCATGTTTTCCTTGTTCAACAATCTCGCCATTTTTTATAACAACAATACGATCGGCATTTTTGATGGTAGTTAACCTATGGGCTATGGCTATGGTCGTACGATTTTTCATTAAATTTTGAATAGCTTCACGAACCATATATTCTGATTCATAGTCCAACGCCGAAGTCGCTTCATCAAGAATTAAGATAGGCGGATTCTTTAAAATGGCACGGGCAATGGTAATTCGTTGTTTTTCTCCAAACGACAATTTATCCCCACTTTCCCCCAGATTGGTCTGATAACCGTGTGCTGCATTCGATATAAAATCATGTGCATTAGCCAACTTAGCAGCTTTTTGAACCATTGCCAAATCAATATTTTCATCACCCAAAGTAATATTATGGTAAATGGTATCATTAAATAGTACGGGTTGTTGATTGACATAACCAAATAAATTACGTAATGATGTAATCCGTAAATCGGTTATCGGGATATTATCTATTAAAATCTTTCCTTGATCAGGATCAAAAAAACGAGGCAATAAATCAACAATAGTAGATTTTCCTGAACCTGACGCACCTACAAAAGCAATGGTTTCTCCTTTATTAATTTTTAAATTAATATTTTTAAGCACACTTTTTTGCTCTATTTCATATGAGAAATAAACATTTTTAAATTCAATCGATTGTTTAAAATCATCCATCAATAGAGCATCATCTTTATCTTTTATAGTATAGGTATGTTCCAATATAGAGTTGACCCTAAGAATGGAAGCCATTCCTTTTTGAATGTTGTAATATCCATTTGAAATAGATCTTGCAGGAGCAATGACCTGAGTAAATACCGCCAGGTAACCGATAAAAACCTGCGAACTAATGGTTGCTTCAGGAGATAAAACCATTTTCCCGCCAAACCACATTATGATTAAAATGGTAACTGTAGCAATCACATCACTCAAAGGGTTTGCCAAAGCCCTGCGTTGTCCTATCCGGTTAAACAATTGGGTAAACCGTTCATTCATTCCAACAAACCTGTTTTTCACGGTATGTTCTGCATTAAAAGCTTTCACAATTTTGATTCCGGATAAAACTTCTTCGAGCATACCCATCAATGCACCCATTTTTTGCTGTCCGCGGAAAGTTTTTGTTCGCAACGACTTCCCTATTCGTCCAATAATAATAGCGGATACAGGAAACAAAATAAGTGCGATTAAAGTGAGTTTTGCACTCATTAAAAACAATACATATACATATACCACTAATAAAACAGGGTCTTTAAAAAACATTTCCAACGAACTAATAATTGACATTTCAATCTCTTTGACATCAACAATCATTTTTGAAATGATATCACCACGCTTTTCATTGGAAAAATAACTTAGGTCAAAATCCAGAATTTTTTCAATCAACTCATTTCTGCTATCCTTTATCACACCTGTTCGGATATGTATTATCAAATACTTCCCTGTAAATAAAAATATATTTTTCAGCAACGTAAAAGCAAGCACTACACCTATAATAAATAATAAAGCGTTAATGGTTCCATACTGATTAACGATATATCCGAGGAGATAATTAAAATTATGTTGCACAGCCTCAACCGAAAGCTCAAAAGGAATCGGATTAGGATTGAAATTCTGCGTTGAAAATAATATCCCCAAAAAAGGAATTACCATAGTAAATGAAATCACAGAAAATACTGCTGCAAGAAGGTTACAAAAAACACTTAACAAGGATTTTTTCCAGTATGGTATTAGATAACGTAATATGGCAAAAAATTTCCTCATAAAAAAATTTCCCTTTGGGATTCAATCAAAGGTAAAATAAATTAGGTTATTTTTCGATAATATAATTAAATACCGGTATAATTAAAAGGTGTAATATTTTTTAATTCTTTTTTAATGTCATCATTTAGCTGAAGTCCATCGATAAACCGATGAATACTTTCTTTTGTAATTTGCTCGCCCGTACGGGTTAGTTCCTTTAATGCTTCATAAGGTTTTGGGTATCCTTCGCGGCGTAAAATGGTTTGTATGGCTTCTGCTACTACTGCCCAGTTCTCATCTAAATCATTTTCAATAGCCGGTTCGTTTACCAGAACTTTATCCAACCCTTTTAACAAGGATTGAAAAGCAATCACAGAATGGGCTATAGGAACTCCAATATTTCGCAACGTAGTAGAATCGGTTAAATCGCGTTGTAACCTCGATATCGGCAATTTATGCGCTAAATGTTCGCACATCGCATTCGAAATACCCAAGTTTCCTTCAGCATTTTCAAAATCAATAGGATTCACCTTGTGCGGCATGGCTGATGACCCAACCTCACCCTTCTTAATTTTCTGCTTAAAATAGCTCATCGAGATATATGTCCAAAAATCGCGGGAGAGGTCCATTAAAATTGTATTTATTCTTTTTAGAGCATCAAAAAATGCAGCAATATTATCATAATGTTCTATTTGGGTCGTTGGGAAAGACCGATTAAGTTTTAAAATATCATTTACAAAATGGTTCCCAAAATCATTCCAGTCAATCTCAGGATATGCAACGAAATGAGCATTAAAGTTCCCTGTTGCTCCGCCAAACTTAGCAGAATAAGGAATAGATTTAAGCTGCTCCAGCTGCTTTTCCAATCGGACTACAAAAACAGCAATTTCCTTCCCTAATCGTGTAGGTGAAGCGGGCTGCCCATGTGTCCGTGCAAGCATAGGAATAATTTCCCAATCTTTACTTAATTGTTTAAGTTTATTCAGCAAATCGGAAAAAACAGGATAAAAAACATTCTTCATCGCGTCACGCAATGAATAAGGTGTGGCTGTATTATTAACATCTTGTGATGTTAACCCAAAATGGATAAATTCCTTATACTTTTCGAGTTTTAATTCGTCAAATTTTTCTTTAATTAAATATTCAACTGCTTTTACATCGTGGTTGGTTACTTTTTCAATATCTTTAATTTGTTGAGCATCGTCAACCCTAAAATCCTGATAAACTTTTCTTAATGACACAAATTTATTTTTGTCAAAATCAGACAGCTGTTTCAAGGGAATTTCGCAAAGCGCGATAAAATACTCAATTTCAACAAGTACACGGTATTTTATCAATCCAAATTCTGAAAAATAGGCGGCAAATTTTTCGGTTTTGTTTCGATAGCGTCCGTCAATAGGTGATATAGCCAAAAGTGTATCCATATTCATGATTATAATTTTTATCCTTTAAGAAATCACATGCAAATTAAACAAAAACAATTTATTTTCTCTTATA
>JAYEKP010000127.1:0-2545 GCA_034661075.1 Bacteroidota bacterium | reverse complement strand
ATATAAACAAGGGATTTTATTTAAATGGGGGGATTCGTTTTTAATAATAGTAAAAATCTGTCCAAAATACCTGTAATTACGTTTGTATTTTTTAATTTTAAAAATATTTAGGACAGCTATGAATTTTTTTATAAAATCTTTTTCAAAGTTATAATAATTTTCTGAATCTGAAACCAAGCAATTCGATTCTCTTTGCAATATACCCAAATAAAATTGTAGAAAAGAAAGTTATAGATCCATAAACGACTGAAACCATCGCGATATCATTATTGTTTAATAAAGATTTTGCTACAAAAATACCAATAATACTGTTTTTTAAACCCACTTCAATGCTAAGGGTAAAATTATTTTTTCCTCCAAGCCTTAAATATCGGGCAAAAAGATAAACAACAGTCATTGAAACAAAGTTTAACAGTAAAGCCCAGGGAATAAGGCTAATGTTTTTGTTCAGGTTACCTTCATTCGCTTTATTATCGAAAAATATAATGCCAATAAATGCCAATAAAAGAATAAGCGGAAGAATTATTTTTAACGGCTTTTCGGCTTTTAGAGCCAATCTGAAATGATAATATCTGATAGTCATTCCAATAAAAGTAGGAATGAGAATAGTAACCAAAATATCAAAGATAGTATCGAAGAAGGGTAAATGAATACTACGTTCAACACCAATAAAAATAATTAATCCAAGATTTACGATTAATGGGAGAGTAACTAAAATAATGAGGCTGTTGATTGCAGTAAGTGAGATGGATAGAGCCAGATTTCCACGCAGCATATGTGTAATAAGATTTGTTGCAGAACCACCGGCACAAGCCGTAATAAGAATAAATCCTACTTTAGTATGAGGGTCAAGATTGGTAAATCCAAAAAGTAGAAACGTTACGAAAGGCAATAAAATAACTTGACTAAAAATTCCAGCTAAGATAGGTTTGGGATACCGAATAACATTGGAAAAATCGCGCTGGTCAAGGGATAATCCCATACCCATCATTATTATGGCTAATGAGGCAGGTAAAATATATGTCGAAAAAAAGGCTTCCATTTAAGCAACGAAGTTAAATAAGAATTGCTAATTTTTAAAATTCTTATTGGTTTACCTTTAAAATTAAAAAGGAGGAATAATGATTATCCCTTCCCCCTTAAAAAAATAGAATTCTAAAAATTATTTTTGATAGTCTTTATCTTTTATGGTGCATCCAATGGCTTTTGTAAAATCAGGATTTGGTTTTTTCCCGTTTATAAGTGCCGTTACGGCATCGTTTAAATATTTTTTTTCAACAGCCGACGCATCTTTGTAATTATCATCAATGGTTCCGATATAGGAAACCACAAAGCCCTCCTTTTCTTTTTTTAACAGGTAAACGTGTGGAGTTTTTTTTGCTCCGTACATTTTATAAACCTCTTGTGTTTTGTCCAGAAGGTATGGAAACGGAAAGTTTTTTTCCTGGGCTCTAACCTTCATTTTTTCGAAAGAATCCTCCGGAACTAATTCAGGATCATTAGGGTTAACCGCAATGACAGGGTATCCTTTGGATCGGAATTTTTTGTCTATTTCAATAATTCGATCTTCGTAGGCAACAGCATATGGGCAATGATTACAAGTGAAAATTACAATCGCACCGTTTTTCTGCGGGAGCATAATTAAAGAGTGAGATATACTCTCCATCTACGTTTTTAAGGTTAAAGTTTTCTGCTTTGTCCCCCACAACATATCCCTGGCTAAAGGTTTGTAAGGAAGCAGCCAGGATAAACAGATTTATTAAAAATAAATTTTTCATAGTTGATTTTTTTTAAGTTAATAGATTGATTTTAATTATTTATTAAGGATTTGATGTAATGCAGATTCCAGTTCTTGGAAAGTAAATGATTGCTCATAAAATTTTCGTTTATTTTTATTGTACATTAACGTTGCCGGAATAGCCCCTGACCAGTCTTTGCTAACTTTATCAATCCACGAGTTACTATCCGGATCATCTAAAATAATGATGGTTGGCTTTAATTTATGTGCTTGAGCAAAACGTTCAATCTTAGGTTGTAAATTATTGCCAAAATCAAGGCTTACTAAAATTATTTTTATTTTTCTATCTTTATATTTTTCGTGGAGCTTGTTAAATGCCGGCATTTCTTTTACACAAGGGCTGCACCACGTTGCCCAAAAGTTAACGATATACGTAGTATCGTTTTGTTTTTCAAGAAAAGGGCTAAATGTTTCGAAATTGTAAACAGGATACTTTTGGGCTAATAAGCTGAAAGAAAGGATAGAAAGAAAAAGAATCAAATATATATTTTTTAATTGGCTCCACATGATTTTTTATATTTTATAGTATTTAACATATAATATTATAAAAATGTTTACCATCAAGGTTTTAATTTATTTTTGATTTTTTAAGAGGACAGGAAAATTAAACTTTTCGAATTCCACTATAGTCTAAATATTTGATTTATTCTTATTTAACCCTATACTATCATGAAAATTTTTAATCAGCAAATTTTAAAATGGTTTGTTGTGATGATCGTGATTATCACAATAAGTGTATTAAACAAA
>JAYEKP010000126.1:0-13157 GCA_034661075.1 Bacteroidota bacterium | reverse complement strand
CGAAAAGGTGGTTTTGGAACTCCCGTTGTGGCTTCAATCCTTTTATTCATTTTATATTATATGTTATCAATATCGGGCGAGAAATTTGTTCGCCAGGGCGTAATGCCTGCTTATGTTGGAATGTGGCTTTCCTCTTTTGTATTAGGGCCATTGGGGATATTCTTAACCTACAAAGCAACTACCGATTCAGTAATTTTAAGCACAGAAGCTTATACTACATTCTTTAAAAAAATATTCTCACGTTTTACAAAGAAAAATGCTTAGATGAATCATCCATGACTGAAGTTTACAAAAATGAAATAAATATAACGTGGATGTTCCACAAGACCAATTAATAAACTAAAATATTCGAATGAAACCCTCATGCAATAAAGTACACAACCTGTCTGCCGAATGTATCCGCCGGAGGAGGATTTATCCGCCGCGGAGGAGGACAGGCAGGCAAGGATATAAATAAATTTTGAGGGTTCCATGGGATTTGAAATACAGAAGTAAAAATTTGCAACTGTATTTATTTGAATAATAATAATATAACATAAATATATCCGAATGAATATTTTACAACTGGCAAATAAAGCAATTTATCCACCCGATGGAGGATCACTGGCTGTTTTAAGCTTTGCAAAAGGGTTTGTAAAAAATGGACATCGGGTGTATTTACTCAATATGGAAACATATAAGCATTTTAACAAATCGGCAATCATCGATCCCGAATATAAAAACGGAATTACCATTGAGGGAATTAAGATAAATACTCGTATTTCAATTTTCAAATTAGGTTTTAATTTATTTTTCTCTGAAAAACCTTATATAGCACAACGATTCATTTCAAAAAAATATCTGAAAAAACTTATTGCAATAGTGCAATCACAACATTTTGATTTCATTCAGATTGAAGGTCTTTATATGCTTCAATATATTCATGCCCTAAAAAAAATCTTTTCGGGGCATATTATTTACAGGCCCCATAACATTGAATATAAAATCTGGGAAAGGAATTCCATTGAAACAAAATCATTTTTTAAAAAATTATATTTTAACATTTTAGCTAAACGCTTAAAACAACTTGAATTATCCCTTTTAAATACGTATGATTATATCTTACCCATTTCGCCATTCGATGCAGAAAAATACACAGTATTTGGCAATACGAAACCATTGCATATTGCTCCTTTTGGCATAGATTTTAAAAAAATACCAACACCACAAAAATACAAATACGAGCAAAATATTATTTTTATCGGAGCTTTAGATTGGATTCCTAACCAAAACGGATTAATTTGGTTTATTAATAAATGCTGGAATAAAATTTTAGTAACAGAAGCAAAAACAGAATTACTAATTGCAGGACGTAATGCCCCAAAATGGTTCATTAATTACTTACAAAATAAACCGGCGATAAAATTTATTGGAGAAGTTGAAAATGCTTATGATTTTATGAGCAATAACGGCCCTTTAATTGTCCCACTTTTTTCAGGTAGCGGATTAAGAGTAAAAATTATTGAAGCGATGGCATTAAAAAAACCAATAATCTCAACTTCTTTGGGGGCTGAAGGTATTCCGTATACTAACAAAAAAAATATTATAATTGCAAATACTGATGATGAATTTGTACATGGAGCAATACATTTAATACAAAATAAAAAAGATACTCAACAAGAAATTGGCGAAAATGCTTATAACCTGGCTGCTACAAATTTTGACTTTGCAAAAATTGCTAAAGAGGCAGTAAATTTTATAAAATAATTTTTTTGTGGAAACTATTTTCTGGATATTATTACTCATCATTGTTTATTCATATTTTGGATATCCCCTTCTTTTATTGATTATAAATTTTTGTATAAAAATATTCCAATCAAAAGCAATAAAGTCTGATACTAGAGAATTCCCCGAAGTTACAATGTTTATTGCAGCATATAACGAATCTGATTTTGTTGATCAAAAAGTAAAAAATACTCTTACGTTGGGTTATCCTCAAAAAAAAATATATCAAATATGGGTTACCGACGGATCTGATGATGATACCGTAAAGAAATTAAAAAAATATACTCCTGAAATAAATATCTACCACCAAACTGAAAGAAAAGGCAAAACAGGAGCTATAAACCGCGGAATGCAGTTTGTAGATACTCCTATCGTTATCTTTTCTGATGCCAATTCGATGTTAAATAAAGAAGCAATAAAAAATATTGTGGCTACATTTAGCGACCCAAAAGTTGGATGCGTTGCCGGTGAAAAAAGAATTAAAACCAAAGATAAAAATAGAGCAGTAAATGCCGGAGAAGGCATTTATTGGAAATACGAATCGCTCATAAAAACCTGCGAGTCGAACATTAACTCAGCACTAGGAGCCGCAGGCGAACTATTTGCCATACGTACAGAGCTTTTTACACCCATCGCAAAAGATACTATTTTGGATGATTTTACCATATCCATGCAAATTGCCGAAAAAGGATATCGAATAGCTTATGCTCCTGATGCATATGCTACCGAAGATGCTTCAATTAATATACAGGAAGAATTCAAACGAAAAATCAGAATTGCTTATGGAGGATTTCAAACTCTTTTTAGGCAAATTAGCCTTTTTAATATTTTCAAACATCCACTGTTAACTATCCAATACTTTTCGCACAAAGTATTAAGATGGCTCATAATACCCTTTGCACTTTTTGCCGTATTTATCCTAAATATTATTTTACTGTTAAGCAATTCCAATGCCATATATATATACCTATTCATTATGCAAGCCATTTTATATTTTCTTGCCATGCTTGGGATTATGCTTCAAAATAGAAATTTAAAATTTCAATGGTTATTTGCTCCTTATTATCTTATGATGATGAATTATTCGGTAATCTTAGGATTTTTCCGTTTTTTAAAAAAAGGGCAAACGGTTAACTGGGAAAGGGCTAAACGAAAATAAGTATTTATAAAGCACCTAAACTTGTGGTTGCCCATTTTCTAAAATATTAACTAATTATTTTCTAGGGAAATTTGTTCACTTATTATACTTTTGCACAATATTTATTGATGATTTTAAACCTAAAAAAAATGCCTGAAAATAATGATATTCGTAGCAGACTCAATACAATTGATGAAGCAATCCAGGATATAAAGAACGGAAAAGTAATTATTGTTGTCGATGATGAAGATCGCGAGAACGAAGGAGACTTTATTGTATCAGCCGAGAAAATCACCCCCGAAATTGTAAACTTTATGGCCACTCATGGCAGAGGATTAATTTGTGCTCCACTTCCTGAAGACAGATGTGAAGAGCTAGACTTAGAACTAATGGTGGGCAATAATACAGCACTACATGCTACACCATTTACAGTTTCTGTTGATCTTATCGGACATGGATGCACCACAGGAATATCAGCATCCGACAGAGCCAAAACAATAAAAGCCCTGGTAGATCCGGAAACAAAACCAGAAGATTTAGGCCGTCCGGGACATATTTTCCCGCTTAAAGCAAAACAAAAAGGAGTAATTCGCAGAGCCGGACATACCGAGGCCGTTATAGACCTTACCAAATTGGCTGGATTAAAACCTGGAGGCGCTTTGGTTGAAATTATGAATGAAGATGGGACCATGGCCAGATTGCCTCAATTACTGGAAATAGCAAAAAAATTTAACCTTAAAATAATTACCATCGAAGACCTTATTAAATATCAGTTGGAAAAAGAAAGCCTGGTTGAAAGAGGTGTTCGTGTTAAATTACCCACAGAGTATGGAAACTTTGATTTAATTCCTTACCGTCAAAAATCCAATGGATTAGAACATGTAGCCCTTATCAAAGGATCGTGGACGAAAGATGAACCGGTTTGTGTTAGAGTTCATTCATCATGTGTTACCGGGGATATTTTTGGCTCCAAAAAATGCGATTGTGGCCAACAATTGCACGAAGCCATGCGTAAAATAGATAAAGCAGGTAAAGGCGTTGTGCTTTATATGAATCAGGAAGGACGAGGCATTGGGCTATTTAATAAAATTAAAGCTTACAAATTACAGGAAGAAGGGATGGATACAGTAGAAGCCAACATAGAATTAGGTTTTGAAGATGATGAAAGAGATTATGGTGTAGGAGCCAGTATTTTAAGAGACCTGCAATTAGGAAAAATCAAATTACTTACAAACAATCCTATAAAAAGAAAGGGACTTGAAGCCTATGGTTTAAAAATTATAGAAAACATCCCTCTCGAAATCGAACCCAACGAGCATAACCGATTTTACCTGGAAACCAAAAGAAAAAAAATGGGACATACACTTGAACTGGTAAAAATAAAACCTTACCCCAAAAAGAAAAACTAATCTAAACGATCAAGTCCAACATTTTTCTTTTTTAATATTTCATGTAATTCAACCGGGGAGATATTATTATCCGAACAAAAATCCTGTACGGTTTGTTCTTTTCTGTTAATCTCAAGTTGATGAATTTTTGCTACTTCTAAAAATTCTGCATAGGAAAGATTAAAAACTTCTTGAGCAAATTGCTCAATGGTCATTTTTTCAGGGTTAGAAATATCAGGACGCTCTACACCTTTGTTAAAACTCTTTGAAATTGTTTCTCCTGCATCGCTCACCCATCGGAAAGGATTAATATTAGTTAGTGTTCCGGTAAAAAATATTACGGTTATTGCTAAAGCAACCAATATTTCTTTATAAAAAACAAATCTCATCTTTTTTACAAAAAAATAAGACCAAAGCCAGGCCCAATTGATTTTAAAAATATGGAGTACAGTAAAAACAACAAACAGGTATGAAAATATTGTATGTTGCTGCTCCCACTGAGATTTAGTAAGGCCAAAAACTTCCCATCCAATCCATCGTGACAAACTGCCTTCAGGTGCAATATACAATACGATTCCCGAAAACATCATCACTAAAAAAGAAAATAATAAAGCAATGCTAATAAAGCTTTGCCAGTTAAACTTATTGTTCATTATTTAATTAATATTTGTTATAAAGATAGATACTTATTAAACCCATAAGTTTAAAAGAATATGATAAATTTGTCAAAGATAACTAAATAAGAAAGAAATGGACAAAAGCCAACTGCATATTGTGTATATGGGGACACCCGACTTTGCGGTAGCTCCGTTAAGAAAACTGATAGAGGAAGATTATAATATAGTAGGTGTAGTTACTAACCCGGATAAACCTGCCGGCCGGGGCCAAAAGATTAAAGAATCGCCGGTAAAAATTTTTGCACAAAAAAATAACTTACCCATTCTGCAACCTAAAAAGTTTAAGGATGAATCATTTATACAGGACTTGAAAAATCTAAATGCAGATTTGCAGATTGTAGTAGCTTTTAAAATGTTACCCGAAATCGTTTGGGCAATGCCACCCAAAGGTACATTTAACCTACATGCATCACTATTGCCTGAATACAGAGGTGCTGCTCCCATAAACCACGCCATCATAAACGGTGAAAAAAAAACCGGTGTAACCACTTTTTTTCTGACCCATGAAATGGATACCGGAAACATCATCTTACAAAAAGAAGTTCCTATTTATGAAAACGATACCGCAGAAAACTTACATGACCGATTAATGGAAACAGGAGCAAATCTGGTAGTTCAAACGGTCGATACTATATTATCTGATAATTATAAACTTATTAACCAAAATGAACGATTTACGACCAGCCAAACGTTAAAAACAGCACCCAAAATATTTAAAAATGATTGCAAAATTAACTGGGACGATTCAGCAAATAACATTTATAACTTTATTCGTGGTTTAAGTCCCTATCCAGCGGCATGGACTGAGATCCAAAATAACGGGCAATCTATTCAGTTAAAAATTTATAAATCACAAAAAGAACTATCCACTCATCATTTTTCACCCGGAGAAATAATAACCGACACCAAAACTTTTTTAAAAGTAGCTTGTTCTGATGGGTTGATTAACATTTTACAATTACAACAATCCGGAAAAAAGAGGTTAACAATCGATCAATTTTTACGTGGTTTTCCCAAAATAAATGAATGGCACTTTAAAACAAATGTCCGATAATTGTGTTGGATAAAAAATTAACGTCAAATGAAAGATTACGGTTCAGATAAAAAATCAGCATTAGAAGCAAAAATTGATGCACAGAAATTAGCCTTTGGCCCAATGATGTTTCAGGCAGTAAAAGCACTACGTGATTTTGATATTTTAAAACATTTACATCTTAATGATTCAGGCCTTACCTCTGAAGAAATTGCTGCTAAAACAAACCTTTCGGTTTATGGTACAAAAATATTGTTAGATGCCGGATTAAGTGCAGAAGTAGTTTTGCTAAAGGATAACAAATATTTTTTAACGAAAACCGGTTTTTACTTTATTAACGACCCGATGACTACTACCAATCTCGATTTTGTCAATGATGTATGTTATCAGGGAATGTTTTATTTACAAGAATCAATTCGTAATCAAAAACCCGAGGGGTTAAAAGTATTTGGCAACTGGCCTACAATTTATCACGGGCTATCGAAACTACCCGAAAAAGTAAAAAAAAGCTGGTTTGCATTTGATCATTTTTATTCAGACAATGTTTTTTCAGCCCTCATGCCCGAAATTTTTAAAAATAATCCACAAAAAATATTAGATGTTGGAGGAAATACCGGAAAATTCTCTATACAATGTGCAAAGTATAATCCAAAGGTAGAAATTACCATTATGGATTTGCCCGGGCAATTGGAGGTAGCAAATGAAAATGCAAAAAAAGAAGGAATGGCTAATCGAATGAAAGGATTGCCTGTAGATATTTTAAACCACGATAAACCATTTCCTGAAGGATTCGATTTAATTTGGATGAGTCAGTTTTTGGATTGTTTTGCTGAATATGATATTATTCAAATTTTGCAAAGAGCAGCCCAATCCATGCATCCACATGCAGAATTGTTTATTTTGGAAACGTACTGGGACAGACAAAAATTTGATATTTCTACCTACTGCTTGAATAATACATCACTATATTTTACTGCTTTGGCAAATGGCAAAAGCCGGATGTATCATTCAGAAGACATGAAAAGAATGGTAGAAAAAGCGGGTTTAGAAATTACAGATATTAGGGATGATTTGGGTATAAGCCACAGTTTATTTAAATGTAAAAAACGATAAACTAATTTTCATCAAATTCGATCAATTCAGGTGATTCCTCAACAACTTCGGACTCGGGCTTACGTTTACGAAGCCATAACTTTTGCCCCGGCTCGGGTTCGGTCCCTAACTCCAAATGATTTTTTTCGTACAGTTTTTTAAGTTTAATCCCATACATCTGCGAAATTTTATACATCGTTTCTCCTTCCACTACCGTATGAAAATCAAAACCGTGTTCAGCTCTGTTTCTTTTGGGTTGCAGGTATAATATTTGGCCTTCCTCGAGCTTTGCCCCTTCTTCTAATTCATTATATTTGTAAAGCTCCCAGGACAATAGCTCAAATTCTTCAGTCAGGCTTTTAAAAGTATCTCCCTCTTTTACAATAATATAATCGATACGATTTTTATGGTATATTTTATGTTTATTCATTTGCACCGAAAAATTATCTACATCGGCTAAATTCACATATTCAGAATCATGTTCATTTTCGTTATTCAAAGTTAAATTAAGCGATCCTCCCCGATCAAAAACATAGAGTTGATTATCTTCAATAATTTTTATCAGGAGATTGGCATATGTTCTACTCGTAGCATAACCTGCTTTTTGCAAACCCTTTGCCCATGATTTATAATCCGTTGGGTCTAAATCAAATAAAAAGGAATAACGCCTTCCATTAACAATAAAATCTGAATGATCGATATACGATTCGTAAACGGTTTTATATCTTCTAAAACACTCTCCCCGTCTATCGTCATCGTGATAAATTGTTCCTCCTTTCCAATCGCTATGACATTTAACTCCGAAATGGTTGTTTGCTTTTCGTGCCAACGTACTATTTCCATTATCTGATTCGAGCAATGCTTGTGCCAATGTTATACTAGCAGGGATACCGCTTCGTTTCATTTCATTAATGGCTAAATCTTTATAATTTTTGATGTAATTTTGTCTGCTTAAGGAGCTATAACTTGATGATTCAGGAACTTGTTGAGTCTTACAAGAAACAAGAGCAACAGGGATTATAAATAATAATATCCTTTTTTTCATATTTTTTTCGTTAATTTGGACAAATGTAAAAAAAGTAATTATTTTTCTTACAAACACAATGTTTAAATAACTTAACGCAAAATGAAAAAACAAATTATACAATCTGAGTTAATTGAATATAATTCTCCAAACGAACTTAATGCTGAACATCAACAATTAATTGAACAAGCAAAAGAAGCCGCGAAAAAAGCTTATGCGCCCTATTCTAAATTTAAAGTTGGAGCAGCTGTTTTACTCAAAAATGGAGAAATTATTCAAGGAAACAACCAGGAAAATGCGGCTTATCCTTCCGGGCTATGTGCCGAACGGGTAGCCATCTTTTATGCGAATTCAAAATATCCTAACATTCCTATTACAGCTATTGCCATTACAGCAGTAATAAAAAATGAGTTTGTTAAATCGCCGGTTCCTCCATGCGGATCGTGTTTGCAGGTTATGCTCGAAAGTGAAAAAAGAGCGAATCAATCCATTAAGGTATTTCTTTATGGACAAGAAAAAATTACTTATGCTGATAGCATTAAACAATTTTTGCCGGTGAACTTTAATAAAGATATGTTATAAAGATTAGTATTTAGCTAATATTTTCCTGAAGGCTGCATTTGGAATGGTACCTGCTTTATCTTCAGAATACTCTGGCTTAAGGCGATTAACAAAGTACATCTCCAGATCTACATTGTTTTTTACTTTAATTTTACCACGGAAGGTACAGTCAAAATATTCTTTAATATATTGATACGTATCCCCGGATACATTTACTTTTCCAACTTCGCCGGATTGTTCCATTCTACTGGCTTTATTCACTGCATCACCCCAAATATCATAAGCAAATTTCTTTTTCCCAATAACTCCGGCAATAACCTCTCCTGTATGTATTCCTAATCTTAACTCCCAGGGATGTTCATTATTTTTTAACTTCTCATCCCGAAAATCATTCATAAATTTTTGAATCTTTAATCCTGCCAGGGTAACATCAATGGGATTACTTTTATTTCGCAGGGGCAATCCACCAGCACACATATAGGCATCACCAATGGTTTTTATTTTTTCAATAAAATGATCTTCAATGATTTCATCAAATTTTTGGATATAAATATTCAGTTCTTTAATTAACTCTTGACTATCCATAGTATTGGTAAGATGAGAAAAATCTTTAAAATCGGTAAATAATATAGTTACCTGTTTATACGGTTTTGAACGGGCAAAACCTTTTTTCTTAAGCTGCTCAGCCATTTCGAAAGGTAAAATATTAAGCAACAACTCATCGGATTTCTTTTTCTGCTCCTCAATAAATTCCTTCTGCTTTTCAATTTCTTTTCGTTGATTATCTAAAAGAATATTTGAATTTTCAAGATTCTCGGCAAGGGTTAAGAGATTCTCATTTTTAACTTCCATTCGCTCTTCAACCTCCTTTAAATCAGTAATGTCCGACTCTATGGCAATATATTTTAAGATTTCATTTTGTTCATTTAAAACCGGCGTTAGGGTTGTTTGAATCCATTTGTAATCCCCTCGTTTCGTTTTCCATTTGCTTTCGTAGGAAATACTATCTAGTTTCTTTTCCTTACACGTTTGGATAGCATTATATAATTTTGGATTTTTTGTTTTGTCAAATAGTGTTTTCTCATATTTCTCTTTAAATTCCTCGAAAGTATAACCGTACATTTTCTGGAAACCTTCATTAACCCACTCAATCCATCCTGCAGCATTAATAATAAGAACACCAGTAGCTGTTTTTTTGGCAACAATTGCTAGTTCTCGAAGTAATTCATGCTCTTTATAAATTGCATGCTGAAACTCCCTTCTACTTTCAGAAGCTTCCATTCGCATTAACAAATCATCCTTATTAAAAGGTTTACGGATAAAATCAACAATTCCAAACTCAAATACCCGGTCAAAATTAGTTCGAGGAGTATAATCTGTAATTAATAAAACAGGAATATCTTGTAATAATTTATTTTGCTTAAGAGACATAACACTCTCAATACCCTCTTTTACAAGAGTAGCCTGACTAACTAAAATAATATTCGGTTTTAGTTCAAGAGATTTTTTATAAATTTCTTTTTTCGATGCCGTGATTATACGAAATCTGCCATTCTCTTCCTGAAGGAGTTCTTGCACTTTTGCTACAGATTCTTTATCATCATCAGCAATCAAAATTTTATATTCCATATGATTTTATACGGTAATAAGCGTTTTTTGTTAAATTAAAAATCTAAAAATATAATTTTATATCGAAAATGTTAATATAGAAATCAACTTTTCAAATCACAAAAATGCATGTTCATCAAATAAACGAACAATTTTATAAATAATTAAAAATGTATAGCGAGATCGCTAAATTGAAAATTTTGGATTAAAAATAAATTAATTTTACCTTTAGTAAATTTTAAATTTTGTTTACTATCAAGAAATTTATTATTTATATAGCATTAATAGGATTTATTTTTACTCAATCCTATGCACAACAAATTCCGGAAAATATTAAAAATGAAATTTCCGGTTATCAGGAACTTATTAGCAAATATCAAAAAGAGGGAAACCAGGCACTTGAGCTTGAATATTTAAATAAAGCGGCTTTTTTATGTTGGAATAATCAATTATTATCTGAGGCTATTCATTATTTTGAGCAAGCAGTAGAAATTAACCAAACGCTGGATAATAAAAATGGGTTACTGTTAGGGTACAATTATTTGGGAATGCTTTATGGTGAAATGAATCAGCATCAGCATGCACTCGACTATTTTGAAAAAGGTTTAAAAATAAGTCGGCAAATCAAAAATAAATCGAGCATTGCATCAGCATTCATTAATATAGCCCAAACGCAACAATTGCTTAATAATTATAATGAATCAAACAACACCGCATTTTCTGGGGTTGAGGTTGCCAAAGAAATAAATGAATTAAAATATGTTCGTACTTTTTATGGTATTATTGCCGAAAATTATAAAGAATTGGGCAACTCAGCCAAAAGTATCGAATACTTCGATTTGTTTGCATCCATTGATCAATATTTAAAAAATCAAGAGATAACCAACATTAAGCAAAAATCGAGCGAAGAAGTAAACAAAGCACAAGCCGAAAAAAATAAAACGCAACAAGAGCTTGTTAAGCAAAGTGATAAGTTAAAAGAAACAGAAGATTCGCTTGCTGAGATTGAAGCGATTACCCGCGAACAAAAAATGCTTCTTGAATTAAAAGAATTAAAGATTAGTGAACAAGAAGCCCAATTAAAACTTGAAAGGTTAGTTAAAAATATTTTCATTTGGGGATTTGTTGTTATCCTTATTTTCTTATTAATTCTAATTGCATTTTACCGACAAATTAGATTACAAAAAAATCATATCCAACAACAAAGAGATACCTTAGATCTTCAAAATAAAAAAATAAACTCAAGTATTCAATATGCAAAAAATATCCAAAGGGCAATTTTACCGGTAGAAAAAGAGTTAAATAAAATTTTTGAATATTTTATCCTTTATCGTCCTAAAGATATTGTTTCTGGAGATTTTTACTGGTATGCAGAAATTAATTCCACTATTTATATAGCTGTTATTGATTGTACGGGGCATGGAGTTCCAGGTGCATTTATGTCAATGATAGGAAACCGTTTATTTAATGAAATTGTTTTAGTAAATAAAATTTGCGATCCTGCCAAGATTTTAACCATTTTAAATGTTAAAATTATTGAAGCCTTAAAACAAAAGGAAAGCGATAATAGTGACGGAATGGATGTTTGTTTAGTTTCAATTAACACAAATAACAACCATAAAAAAGTGGTTTTTAGTGGGGCGAAAAGGCCTCTGATCATTTACAAAAATCAAAAAAATGAATTAATGGAGATTAAAGGCGACAGACATTCAATCGGAGGTTTTAAAAATGATGAACAGGCCAAACAATTTACATCTCACGAAATAGATATTGAATTAAACGATATTTTGTATCTTTCATCCGATGGATTAATAGATCAAAATAATGAAGCAAGAAAACGATTTGGTAGTTCTAAATTAAAACAGCTTATTTCGGAAAATATTTCACATCCGCTTGCAAAACAAAAAGAGATGATTGAAAAAGAACTAGATAATTTTCAGGGTAATGTAGAACAAAGAGATGATATTACCTTACTCGGATTAAAAATTATTTTATAATGATTGACCAGGCTACAATTAAACAGGATTTATTTAAACGAACACTATTGTCGTACCGAGGGCCTTTTTATATTGAACTGATTTCGGTTTTCGGAGCAAACATTAAGGACTTTACCAAAGAATATGATAATACGCGAAGAAAACTATTTAGAATATTTATTGAACTTTCGCAAAATGTTTCGTATTATTCAGAACATTTTCATATGGTTAATAATGTTCAGCGAATAGGATTAGGAGAAATGGATTTAAAAGAATATGAAACTTTCTTTACCTTTACAACAAAAAACAGAGTGAAAAATTCTGATGCTAAAATACTTTCTGAACGATGCAAATTGGTTAATCAATCAGACCATTTAGAATTACGACATTTAAAACGAGAACAAAGAATGAATTCGCCTGGTGAAAAATTTGGCGCTAGAATCGGCCTCATTCAGGCAGTGATGTTATCTAAAAACCCATTAAAATACAAAATCGAAAAGATTGATGATAAATTTTCAATGTTTTCAATTACGGCTAAAGTTGATAAAAATTAAATAGTATAAATCATGGACAATATAACCTTAAAGAGCTCACCTGATACACCTTATTTTCCCGAAGTTAATTTTGATGCCGACACTGGAGTTTGTGAAATCTCAGGTGAATCATATATGGAAGAGACCTACAAATTTTATCTTCCACTTGTGAACTGGATTAAAAATTACATAAAAAATACTAATAATAAAATTGAACTAGTCATCAAATTAATTTATTTAAACACCAGCTCTACAAAATGCATACTTGATATGCTTGAAGTACTAAAGGAGTATCAAGACAAAGGAGGTGATATTAAAGTGATATGGTATTATGATATTGAAGATCCTGATATGGTTGATGAA
>JAYEKP010000125.1:0-2579 GCA_034661075.1 Bacteroidota bacterium | reverse complement strand
GCAAAGAGTGTTAAATTTGTTTTCATAGCCAATTTATATTTTAGTTGGTTAGTACTACAAAAATAAGGGCTCTTTAAACAAGAGCTCTAAATTGGCTATCTTTTTTTATTATTTAGGACAGATGTGAGTGGTTCTAATTTTTTGATTAATAACTTTTATTTTTTTTCACTGTTGTCCGATAAAAATATTGAATCGATTCTGAAACCTTGATTTTATTTATTTTTTATGGGACAATAATGATTTTTTTATAAAATTGATTTATGATCGATTATGTTTTATAAGAGATTTTAGATCCGATTTTTTTTTATAGATTTGTAGCTTTAAATATTAACAATATATAAATTAATGATTATGAATAAATTAGCTGTAGTAGCATTAGGAGGTAATGCTCTTTTGCGCGGTGATCAGATAGGAACCATAGATGAGCAAGAACAAAACACTTTTGACACTCTAGAAAATCTGGTGTATTTAATTAAAGAGGGTTACGATATTGTTATCGGTCATGGTAATGGCCCTCAAGTAGGAAATATTTTAATGCGAAATGATGCAGGTGAACAAATGTATCAAATTCCGCAAATGCCGTTGGATGTTTGTGTAGCAGATTCTCAAGGTGGAATTGGTTATATGATTGAACGCATGTTGCGTAATGTGCTTAAAAAACACAATATTCAAAAAGAGATTGTTACGCTGGTAACTTGTGTTCAGGTTGATAAAGATGATCCTGCATTTACGGATCCTCAAAAACGTGTAGGTAAAATTTACACCAAAGAAGAGGCTGATAAATTAGCAGCTGATAAAGGATGGGAATTTAAAGAAGAAGTAAAAGCTCATGGTGGCTGGCGAAGAGTTGTTCCTTCCCCCAAACCAATTAGCATAATGAACGAAAATGTGGTAGAAGCATTAGCCCGCCAGGGAAATATTGTTATTGCTGCCGGAGGTGGAGGAGTTCCTGTTTATTTTGACGAAAATGGAGATGTAAGGCCTTCTGAAGCAGTTATTGATAAAGATTTAGCTTCTTCATTATTAGCTGCAAGAATTAAGGCTGATGAATTTTATATTTTAACAGATGTCCCATACGTTTATATAAATTATAAAAAACCTAATGAGAAAAAATTAGAATTTTTAAGTAAAGCCGATGCGGACAAATATATGGCCGAAGGACAGTTTGCTAAAGGTAGTATGGCGCCTAAGATTGGTGCTTGTTTACAGTTTATCGAAAAAGGTGGTAAAAAAAGTGTAATTACAGAAGCTACTAAATTAGAAGATCGTTCATTTGGTACAAAAATTACCATGGAATACGAAGACTAAATAATGAAGTATTAATAAATAGTAAATAATAATTAATAAATTGATAAGTTATGGCATTTAATTTAAAAAATAGAAGCTTTTTAAAGCTTTTGGATTTCACTCCACAAGAAATAAAGTTCTTATTAGAACTTTCTGCTGACTTTAAAAAAGCAAAATACAGCGGAACTGAACAACAAAAACTAAAAGGAAAAAACATAGCACTTATTTTTGAAAAATCATCCACTCGAACGAGATGTGCTTTCGAAGTGGCTGCCTTAGACCAGGGCGCTCATGTAACTTATTTAGGCCCCTCAGGATCACAAATCGGCCAGAAAGAATCAATGGCTGATACTGCAAGAGTATTAGGCCGAATGTACGATGGTATTGAATATCGTGGTTTTGGGCAGGAAGTAGTAGAAGAGTTAGGTAAGTATGCAGGTGTACCTGTTTGGAATGGATTAACGAATGAGTTTCATCCAACACAAATTTTAGCCGACTTTTTAACCATGATGGAACATTCGGATAAACCTTTACATCAGGTTACTTTTGCTTATGTTGGAGATGCACGAAATAATATGGGGAACTCTTTAATGATTGGTGCCGCTAAAATGGGAATGAAATTCCGTTTGGTAGCTCCCAAAAGCGTACAACCTACCGATGAGCTAGTAAAACAGGCTAAAGAAATTGCAAAAGAAACTGGAGCAGAAATTATGGTTACCGACAATGTGGAAGAAGGAGTAAAAGGATGTGATTTTATTTATACCGATGTATGGGTATCTATGGGAGAACCCGAAGAGGTTTGGAAAGAGCGAATAGAGTTGTTAAAACCTTATCAGGTAAACAAAAAAATGATGGAATTAACCGGAAATCCAAAGTGTAAATTTATGCACTGTTTACCAGCTTTCCACAACAGAGAAACAAAAATTGGTGAAGAGATTTATCAGAAATTTGGTATTGAATCAATGGAAGTTGCTGAAGAGGTATTTGAATCACCTGCTTCTATTGTTTTTGACGAAGCCGAAAACAGAATGCATACAATTAAGGCTGTAATGGTAGCTACATTAGGAGCTTAAAAAATTTAAGAGATAATCTAAGCATGAGAGGGCACTGAAACAGTGCCCTCTTGTTTTTTATTCAGGTTTAAATATACCTAATGGGTCAACAAATTTATGAATTACTATATGTTTATCGGATGTTGCAGCTTGAGAAGTAATGGTCATTACAGGCGCCTGAGAATAATTAATAATACGATGGGCAAAAGCTCCAATATAATTATCAAAAGAGTAACGTTC
>JAYEKP010000124.1:0-2582 GCA_034661075.1 Bacteroidota bacterium | reverse complement strand
CAGCAGGCATCAAAAACAAATTAACATTTGGGGTTGATTATAGTTATCAAGACTGGTCAACCATAAAATCGTTAAATGTAAACGACAATTTTGCAACAGATCAAACGATACGATTTGGAATAGAATATATACCCAACAAAAGATCACTTAAAAATTATTTCAGCAGAATTAATTACAGAGCAGGCTTTTACCACAATAACAGCTATTTAAAGCTGAAAGGAGAACAAATAAAAAATTATGGCATAACTTTTGGACTAGGATTACCGATAGCAAATCAGAAAACAAGTTTAAATATATCTTGTGCTTATGGTAAAAATGGAACAACAGATAATGGATTAATCGAAGAAAATTATTTTTCATTTGGCATTAATTTAACACTATATGATTTCTGGTTTATCAAACGAAAATTTAACTAATCAAAACATAACAAAATTATGAAAACAATAGCAAAAAAGATTTTACCAACTTTGTTTTTAACCTTAACCATAGGGCTTTCATTTGCTCAGAAGGGTGTTGAAGACGGTTCAAAATACGGACACGGAGAGGACAGTATTCGTTGTATAATGAATTTATCATTATATAGAGAATATGTTAAACAAGATAATTTTAATCTTTCTAATGAACCCTGGAAAATTGTTTATTCAGAATGTCCAAAAGCAAGTAAATATATTTACATCGATGGAATTAAAATGATAGAAGATGCTATTCAAAAAGAACAGGACGAGGGTAAAAAAGAGATCCTTGTAGATAGCATGATGAAAATTTATGATAAACGAATAAAATATTATGGTCAAAAAGGCTATGTTTTGGGCAAAAAAGGGACTGATTATATAAAATATTCCAAAAATACTTCAGAAAACATGGAGATTGGATACAATTGGCTTAAAGAGGCCATTCAGCTTGAACAAAAAGAAATTGGCCCTGGTGAATTGGTGACTTTTATGAATGCTTCAAAATTTTTATTTTCAGCCAATAAAATAGGTGCGGGACAGGTGGTAGAAGACTATGGTTTCGTTTCCGATATTATTGATAAAATATTAAACAATGGGAAAAAAGGAAGTATTGATAGAGCCAAAGATATTTGTGATAAAATTTTCGAATCAAGTGGTGCCGCAAGCTGCGAAGATTTAATTCCATTTTATGCTAATAAATATGAAGAAAATGCTGAGGATGTTGAATTTTTAACAAAGGCAACAGACTTATTGCGCTCAACAAAATGTACCGAATCGGATCTTTTTTACAAAATGGCAATAAAGTTAAACGAATTAGATCCCAATGCAGAATTAGCCTATGAAGTTGCTAAATTAAGTTCTAAAAAAGAAAAATATCAAGTAGCGTCAAAATATTTCCATCAAGCAATTGAACTACAAGATGATATTCTTGAAAAAGCAAAATATTATCTTGAGTTAGGAGATGTTACTCGTAAAATGGGAAATTACGAAACAGCCAAAAAATATGCATTAAAATCGGCAGAATTAAATCCAGAAAGTGGATATCCATATCTTTTGTTAGGGAATATTTATGCTGCAGGGAATAAAACATGCGGAGAAAAAGAATTTGAACATAAAGCGGTTTACTGGGCTGCCGTTGATCAATTTGCAAAAGCAAAACAGATAGATCCTGAATTAGCTGATGAAGCCAATAATTTTATTGAAGCCTATAGACCACATTTCCCCAATCAGGAAGATGCTTTCTTTGAAGGTTATAACAATGGTGATACATATACTGTAGGATGCTGGATCAATGAAACAACAACCGTTAGAACAACAAAATAATTTTTTAAATAATATATTACACAAAATAATAATTCCTGCTTTGGCAGGAATTATTATCTTATGTAATGCCTGCGAAAAGGAGGATATCGAAAAAATAAATAAGTTGACTAAACACCTCGATGCACCCTCCTTGGCTGTTGAGAATACAGAAATAATCTACAGTGAAGATGCTATTATTAAAATAAAAATAACTTCGCCAGAAATAAACCGATACCTCGAAATCGAAGAACCTTATTCAAAATTTCCTAAAGGATTGCACGTACAATTTTTCGACTCTACTCAAACACCAACCTCTTCGATTCGAGCCAACTACGCAATATTTGATGAAAAAGAAAATTTATGGACTGCTGAAAACAATGTAGTAGCAATCAACGAAGAAGAAGGGGATACGCTTAATACGGAATACCTTGTGTGGGACATGAATAAGAAAAAAATTTATTCCGACCGCTTTGTTCGTGTTGTGAATAAAGATGGAATAATCCACGGAACAGGTTTTGAATCGAACCAGGATTTTTCCAATTGGAAAATCAAAAAGACATCGGGAACAATTAATATTGAAGATGAAAAATAAACTTGCCAGAAGTATTGAGTTTTTATGGATTATAACATCAATACTTTGTTTAATTTCTGGAATACACCAAACTATTTACCAGAGTTTTTCCAAAAGTTATGTCTTTTTTTCACATCTGTCCTAAATAATAAAAAAAGATAGCCAATTTAGAGCTCTTGTTTAAAGAGCCCTTATTTTTGTAGTACTAACCAACTAAAATATAAATTGGCTATGAAAACAAATTTAACACTCTTTGC
>JAYEKP010000123.1:0-2582 GCA_034661075.1 Bacteroidota bacterium | reverse complement strand
CAGATCAGAGGTTATGAATCTTGATCATAGTAATGCACTATTTGGTATTCAATTAAAAGCACTTCAAAAATCAGTTAATGTAAAAACATTTGAACCGCTTGAGGTAAAAAAAATTAAATGCCTGGATGGTTACTATCGCTACATTTATGGAAAGTATAATTCCTTTAAAAAAGCCAAAGAAAAATTAAATGAAATAATTGAAAAGGGATATACTGATGCATTCGTGGTAAACTTAAATCAGCTAAAATAAAACGATTGAGCATTTTAACTGGCAAAATTACTCAGCTAAGAGCTATTGAACCCAACGATATTGATTTAATATATCAGTGGGAAAACAATTCTGAAATATGGCAGATAAGTAATACACTTACACCTTTCTCCCGATCAATAATTAAACAATTTATTAATAATGCACATTTAGATATTTTCCAGGCAAAACAATTACGCCTGATGATTGACAGCATCGATGAAAAAACAACCGAAACATTGGGAACCATTGACTTATTTGATTTTGACCCTTTTCATCAACGGGCGGGCATTGGTATTTTGATTGCCGAAAAAAAAGACCGTCAGAAAGGGTACGCTTCCGACGCGTTGGAGGTTTTAATAAAATATTGTTTTTCGGTACTTCAGCTACATCAACTTTACTGCAATATATCTTGCGACAACACTTCAAGTATTAAGCTCTTTGAAAATAAAGGCTTTAAACTTATAGGAATAAAAAAAGACTGGCTATTAACACCCGAAGGTTGGAAAGATGAATTGATGTATCAACGAATGAATTCCGGAACATCTTTAAAAAAAATATAGTTTCGATTTTCAACATCAATTTTACAACAATAATGCTCTAAACCATTAGTAACAACTAAATATTCAACATTTAATTTCATATTATACCGTGCAATCTGATCAAAAACTTTTTGATCCATTTTAACATTTGTTGCTTTACACTCAACAATTAAAAAAGGTTGTCCCAACCGATTATAAACAACAGCATCGCTCCTTTTCGACAAAGTATTCAGTTTAAATTCTTTCTCAACAGCTATTAGCGATGCAGGATATTTTTTTTCTTCCACAAGGTATTTCAGAAAATTTTGCCGAACCCACTCTTCAGGTGTTAATAAAACATATTTCTTTCGGATAAAATCAAAAATATATTTTCTTTGTTCTATAAATTTTATATTAAACGAATAAGTTGGTAAATTTAGCCGTTCCATTCTAGTGAGAGATTAGAATAAATTTTACTGAAATATTATGTTTTTTAAAGAGAAAAAAAAATAATATACAATAATATGAAATAAGCATAAGTAAAATAAACATTTACATACCATACAAAATAATTATTTTACTTATGCGATTACCTGTCTGCCGACAGGCAGGCATGTGACCTAAAAAACAATAAAAAAACAAACACATGAAGACAAAAAATGAAATAGTAAAAGATTGGCTCCCAAGATATACAGGTTGCCCTTTAGACCAATTTGGAGAATATATCCTTTTAACAAATTTTAGTCATTATCTTGAATTATTTGCCGAGTGGCATAACGTACCTATTAAGGACCTGTCAGCCAACATGCCATGTGCTACAGCTGATGGAATTACCATGATAAATTTTGGAATGGGAAGTGCAAATGCAGCAACCATTATGGATTTATTAAGTGCCATTGATCCCAAAGCAGCTTTATTTCTGGGCAAATGTGGCGGACTGAAAAAGAAAAATAACCTGGGAGATTTTATTTTACCCATTGCAGCCATCCGGAGCGAAGGTACCTCTAACGACTATTTACCTCTGGAGGTTCCTGCATTGCCAGCATTTAAACTACAGATGGCCGTTTCAAGTTCTATTCGCGACTTAAAACGCGATTATTATACCGGAACGGTATTTACTACCAATAAAAGAGTTTGGGAATATGATAGCAGATTTAAGAAGTACTTGCAAAAAACACGATCCATGGCTATCGATATGGAAACGGCAACCATTTTTATTGTAGGGTTTGCCAATGAAATACCTTCTGGGGCCCTGTTAATGGTTACCGATCAACCGATGATTTCTACCGGTGTTAAAACAAGAAAAAGTGATAAACTGGTTACCGAGAAATTTGTCGATCATCATGTTAAAGTAGGAATTAATGCATTGAAAGAGATTAAAAACAATGGTGAATCGGTTAAACATTTACGTTTTTAAGCTATATTTTTAGGTTAAAGGATATTGGTATGAAATACGAACAAGTAATTGCTGATTTAAAAAATAAAATCTACAAACCCATCTATTTCCTTTTTGGCGATGAACCATATTTTATTGATTTAATTACCAAATATATACAGAACAATGTTTTAACCGAGGAGGAAAAAGCTTTTAATCAAACTATTTTATATGGAAAGGATACCGATATTCATAGTGTGATAAATGCAGCTAAGAGATTTCCAATGATGGCTAACCATCAGGTTGTTATTGTTAAAGAAGCGCAAGATATTAAAGATATCGAACCGTTGATTTATTATGCAACTACTCCCTTAGAATCAACAATTCTTGTTATTAATTATAAATATAAAACACTTGATAAACGGAAAAAACTTTATAA
>JAYEKP010000122.1:0-13206 GCA_034661075.1 Bacteroidota bacterium | reverse complement strand
GTAGATATCGCGCTTCCATGTGCAATCCAAAACGAACTGGGTAAAGAAGATGCAGAAATGTTGGTTAAGAATGGCGTAATTGCTGTATCTGAAGGTTCTAACATGGGATGTACTCCTGATGCCATTAAAACATTCTTAAATGCAAAAATATTATTTGGCCCTGGTAAAGCAGCCAATGCAGGTGGAGTAGCAACTTCAGGATTAGAGATGTCTCAAAACTCAATGAAGTTGAGTTGGACACGTGAAGAGGTAGATGAAAAACTTCACCAGATTATGTGTAATATCCACGAAGCTTGTGTTCAGCATGGAACCGAAAAAGATGGATTTGTAAACTATGTTAAAGGAGCCAATATTGCAGGTTTCTTAAAAGTTGCCAACGCAATGTTAGATCAAGGAGTTATTTAGATTAGTAATATATAAATAATTTATAGCCTGTCTGCTGACAGGTAAGTTTGTAATTTATGGTTAAGGGAGCGAAAGCTCCCTTTTTTTATGTCTTTTTGACAGTTTTTTAAACAATGTTATATAAAAATATGTATATATAATAATAAAAAAATATAATGGTACGTTAATTGTAATTCAAATTGGAAAAATAAGGATGAAAAATTTTATTTTAAGACATAAATACGGTTTGATAATTTTAATCCCCGGTATTATTGCAGGGTTTTTATATTGGAAATTTGTTGGATGTTTAAGTGGTACGTGTCCAATAACTTCTAACTGGCATTCAATGGTGCTATTTGGAGGTTTAATCGGGTATTTTATCGGCGATAGTATTGATGATAGAATAAACAAAAAGGTTAAAAAAGATAAAGAGCATGAACAAGTTTAATGATCTTATAAATGATAATCGTCCTGTTTTAGTTGATTTTTATGCCGACTGGTGTCAGCCATGTAAGATGGTATCTCCAATATTAAGCGAAGTAAAAAAATCGATGGGGGAGAAAGTACGAATTATAAAGATTGATGTAGATAAAAATCCGTCGATTGCATCTAAATATAATATTCGTGGAGTACCTACTTTGATGTTATTTAAAAATGGCCAGCTCAGGTTCAATCAGGCAGGAGTTATTCCTGCCGAACAAATAAAAAATCTAATATTAGCTCATCAATAAAAAAAAGAATATATGAAAAAGTTATTTTTATTTATGTTAATTGCAAGTTTAGGATTTACTCAAGCTTGTCAGGGAAAAGAAAAATCGTCATCAGATGATCATCAAGAAAAAGAAATGTCAGAAAAAAAAGTCAATGATGATGATAAAAAGGCAACCATTACTTTAAGTAAAGAAGAATTTAAACAGAAAGTAATGGATTATGAAGTCAATGAGGAATGGAAATTTGAAGGTGATTTACCTTGTATTGTTGATTTTTATGCTGACTGGTGTGCTCCATGTAGGGTTGCTAGTCCAATTTTAGAAGAAATTGCACAGGAGTATAAAGGTAAAATCAATGTATATAAAGTAGATATCCAAAAAGATCAGGAATTAGCTACGGTTTTTGGGGTACAAGGTATTCCTGCTTTTTTATTTTGCCCAAAAGAGGGGCAGCCACAAATGAGTTCAGGAATTGGCCGAACAAATGAAGAAACAAAATCAATGTTTAAAAAAGCTGTGGAAGAAATTTTGTTAAAATAATTTATAGTAGTTAAAATAGCGAAAAGGTGTCAGCATATGGCACCTTTTTATTTTTTAGGCAATGAAAAGAGAAATTCAACACCACCTCCTTGTTTATTTTTTACCGTAATTTCTCCTTTATGAAGGGATACTGCATTTTTAACAATGGCTAAGCCTAATCCTGTTCCCCCTAATTTTCTTGAGCGTCCGGAATCAATGCGATAAAATCTTTCAAATATTCGTGATAAGTGTTCATCGGGTATTCCTATGCCATTATCGGAAAAGGAGAAATAATAATAATTTTTATCTTGATTGTAAACTTTTATTTCTATGGTTGCATTTTTTCCTGCATAATTCAATGAATTCCCCATGAGGTTTCTAAAAATCGATAATATTAAAGATTCGTTTCCATAAACAGTTATGGTAGGATCAACGTGAATCTCTATTTTCATCTCATTTTCTTTGATAAGGCTGTAATGTTCATCAACCATCTCTTCAAGTAAATGGTTAATATTTATGGTATTAAAAGCAAAATAATTACCGGCTTCTTCAATTTTATTTAAGATAGTGATGTCATTAATTAAATCGGTTAATCGGGTAACCTGGGCATTTGCTCTTTTAATAAAATATTTCTGTGTTTCATTATCGATATCTGGATCAGAAATAATCGTTTCAAGAAAACCTTGTATTGATGTAATTGGTGTTTTCAACTCGTGAGCAATATTGGAGGTCATTTGTTGTTTTATGCGTTTATTTTTTTCCAGTTTTGTTATATCTGTAATGATAATCTCAAAACTTTTATCATGGAAAATAATACATTGCACTTTAAAAAATTTCCCACTCTTGTTGATTAAATGCTCTATTCTGGGCAGATTACCCTGTTTAGGATTTTTGTCTTTTTCAATCTGTTGATTGATAAAATGTGATACAGGATCAAATTCTTCAGTGGTAAAAATGTCTTCGGCTGATGTTATTAAATCGTTAGAAATAAGATTTAAATATTTAATGAAATGGCTGTTGGTTAAGGTTTTTTTCTTTTGATTTGAGAAAAAAGCTACGCCTTCGTTTAAAACATGCAAGTGATTAAAGAGCTTCTCTTTTTCAATCGCTAATGAGTTTTTAGTACTAACCAACTGTTTGTAGATCGTAAAAATTTCATTACTAATAATACCTAACTCGTCATCAGGAAATTGATAGTTTTCTTCTAACAAAGGTTCATCTTTTCTTACCCTGATAACAAAATCTTTTAAACGGGTAATGGATTTACCTAACTTACGAGTTAAGATATTAATAATAAACCAGGTAACTAAAAATATTAAGGCAATAAATAGCAGAAACAGATGTTCGGCTTGTAAAAAGGTTTTTATTTCAATATTGTAAATAGCTGCAGTGCGGATAAAATAATCATTATAAAAGTGTGAATAATAGTAGTATTCCTGCCCGGTTGTTGACGATTTGCGAATACTTGTTCCAAAATTATTTTGTATAGCTCCTTGTACTTCGGGACGATGAATATGATTTTCCATCTGTTTGACATCCGTAACAAAATTATCATAAAATACGCTCCCGTTCTTATCAATAATGGTAATGCGTAAATCGGGTTGAGGTGTAATTCTAAGCAATGAATCAATTTTTTGTAATTGTGAGGAATACAGATTGTTACTTTCAATATATTTATGAATAATTTCTGTAATCATCTCTAGGTTACTATTCAGCTGATCAACCCGGTACTTTTTTTCTCTTAAGTATTGAAAGACTAAAATAATAATTGTGAAACTCAAGAATACAGAGAAAAAGTAAATAAATAAGCGTCTTTGGAATGAAAACTTTCTAAGCATAAATGAGGATGTTTAGGAAAGTAAAAGTAATAAAATATTAGGATTAATGATTCTGTTTTAGGAAGGTAGGTCAAATTTAATAATTATTTAATATTGCAAACATCCATATTTTCACAAATATGATTTGCAAAGCCCATTCCGGCTTCGGCTTTTTGATCAAAAGCAAGATGAACTCCTTTTTCTTTCAATTCTTGCAACTCATCCAGGTATTTGGCTGTAGCTGCAATCATTCCCTGGTAACGAATAGCTTTTAAACGTTCTAAGGCATATAAGTTTGATTTATGATCCATACAAAGAGCAACAATTTTTACCTGATTACGCTTAACTTTTTCATCGGGAATATTTTGCCAAAATTCACTATCGGTAGCATCATCCTGTATAATATTTCTTCCCTCTTCATTATTTGTTTTTACAACATTTTCATCGTAGTCAAGGCCAAGGACTGTTTTTCCATATTTATTTTTTAAATGGTCGTAAGTCGACCTTCCAATTCGTCCCATTCCGAAAATAAGTATTTCCGCATCACCAATATCGTATGTTTTGTCATACGTTAATCGTTGTGAGGTTTCAAATACCGTTAAATATGTTTTTATGATGGAGTAAATTTTTTGTGCATTAAGATTTAACGGGGATGAAATAACAAATGAAATGGAAAGGCTTAAAGCCATAATAATAAGCCAGTCGTTTGATAACCATCCACTGGCTACCGCCAGTGATGATATAATAAGGCCAAATTCACTGAAATTGGCCAGGCTTAATGAGGTAAACAGTGCTGTACGGGCTCTTAATCTGAATCTGGTAAATATCAGGAAATATAAAATAACTTTAAAATTAATCGTTAAAGCAATTACGAGTGAAGTTATTAACATTAGCGTAGTAGGAGTGCCAGATAATCCAATGGATAAGAAAAAGCCGATTAAAAACATATCTTTAAACCCCATCAGGGTGTCGGCCATATCTTTTGCTTTTTTGTGGTTTGCAATGAGCATTCCGGCTACTAATGCTCCTAAATCAGCTTTTATTCCGGTTAAATGAAATAATTCGGCTCCCACCACAAAAGCAAGAAAAAGGCCAAATAAAATAAGTAACTCGCCATGTCCCACATGGTCTAATATTTTTAGTAAAACAGGACGTAATATCAGTAATATTACTGGGAGGCCAAGAGCATATATGTTGGGTAATTCGCCCGTTTCAATAATCATAAAACCTACTGCAAACAGGTCTTGAATAATTAATACGCCAACAGCCATAACTCCATAAAAAGAAGTAAGTTCGCCTTTCTCTTCCAGTACTTTTACGGCAAAAACAGTACTGGAAAAGCTGAAAGCAAAAGCAAGTAATAAGCTTGTTTTTAGGTTAAAAGGATTAAAATAGCAAAACTTAATAGATAGAATATAGAGGTGATAATGATGATGAAAACAAGCATTTGGATCGTGGTTCCAGCCCAGATCTCTTTTTTTGCTAAGTTTTTGATTTTAAGTTTTAGCCCAATAGTAAAAAGCAAAAGCATAATACCTAAATCGGCTATCTTATCAATTACATCACCCGATTCTGCCCCCAGATAATTTAATATAAATCCGGCAATTAAATATCCAACTAAAGGGGGTAGCTTAATAAGTCATGCACCAAATCCTGCTAAAAATGCAATGGCTAACCAAAGAGCTTCCATGAAAATTTTTATTTGTTACTATTCAGTATTTTTTTTAGGTCTGTTTCAGAAACTTCTAACAATCCCGATGCGGGCAATCTTTTGGTCATTTCTTTCCAGTTAGGTTTTTTGGAGAAAATTTCTTTGAAAATGGGTAAAGCTTTATCCAATCGGTTATTGTTTGCCAGGGCAATGGCTTTCCAGTATTTCATTTCCATATTTTCGGGAAACATTTTTTCAGCAGCAGAATATTCTTCCAGTGCTTTTACCATATCTCCATGCTCAACAGCCAAGTCTCCATTATTCATATGTTCATAAGCCCGGTGAACTTTTAATAATCGTTCAAGTTTAATCAAAGGATTTTTATGGTCGTCAACGCGTAAGTTGATCTTTTTATCCAACCATTCATGTTCTACTTTCTCGGTGTTAAAAACCAATAAAACGGCTGATTGCTTTCCTCGGATGTCACCCCCGGCAGCTTGTGCAGCTTGAAGTGTTTGTACTACCCGCTCTGCTAATGGTAGGTTTTTATTCGTTTCAAAAGCTTGTGCCATGGCAGGAACTACTTTATCATTTAACATCATATTTGCTTGCACCGAAAAATTATTTCCATTGATATGCCCGGCTGATTCAACGCATTTATCTCCGGTAAAGGTTGCAATATTCCCCTTAACATCTAAAAAAGCAATTTGTCTGTATTCTTTACCTTCATCTTTTGCTGTTAACAGGTCAAGCGCTTCCATCGCGGTTTTGCCTTTTTCCATAAGTTCCAATCCCTCCGGGCCGTATGCCGGATTAACAAAAGACTGGGTGGCAACAACCCCTACTCCTGATTTACCCCAGGATACGATTGAACCAACCGAAAACCAGTGGCTCTGTACACCAACAGCCATTTCTCCAGCATCCCTGTCAATGGCGACAATGGAAAATGTGTGGGCAAAAGGTTCACTTTTTTTATATTGTTGTGCATTTGTTTCTAAAAAGGGAAAACTTAAAAGAAAAATAAACGGGATGAATAGTTGCTTTCTCATAGTACACGTTTTTTGAATAAATATTTTTTTAATAAGTTGAAGTCATATCTTCATCAACACAAATAATATAATCGGCCAGGCCGGTATTTTCTTTTTCTAGTTTATTAATATTCGATTGTAAAACCGTTGAAAGGGTGATGTATTTATTGTCAGGCATTAATTTTTTTAAATACCACAATATTCCTTCATAATTATCGGTATGGTAAGTTCCATGAAAATGAATAAATTTTTTTTCAGGATTAAAATGTTGTGCAATAAAATATGCCATGGTGGCATCTTTTATGGCTTGTGCTTTGGGAAGGTTTTCTCCACCATGTCCTCCCATCATTTGCAACATATTTTTGTAACCGGGTAATTCCGGATCGTATTCAATGGGAAGAGGAGCTATCCAGCTTTTTTCTTTTTCTGAGAGCGAGTCTAATACCTCAAATCCCTTTTTAAAAACCATATTGGCATAACGGCGGGGAATATTGGTAGCAATAAAAGGTTGATTTTTTTCTTTGGCTAAATGAACCAATGGTGCATAATCGGTTTTATAATTGGGCCATAAACGGGCCAGTGAATCTAACCCTTTATAATCGATACTATCTTGTAAATAAAGATTTAGTGCTTGTTGGTTGTCTGCCTCAAACATTTCGGCGCCAAATGTAAGTGTATTTTCCCGGAGTAAATCAAAACTTACTTCGTATTGTAACCAATGGGCAATAGGATTATTATGTAACTCGCCAAATAAAATAATATCAGCATTTTGAAGTGCAGCTAGCATATTTTCATAGGTAACTTTTTCGCCTTGGGCATTATAAAGCTGGTAGGCACGTTTGTGCTGTACGTTTACAAATGATATACTAAATAGTAGGATTATAGTAAATAATATATTCTTCATAAAAACTTTTTTTTTGAACGGTTAAATTTACTAAAAATAATGTGGATTAATATAGTAAACCAAAAATGGAGTGGAAAGGTTTAATCTTTTATTAGGAGGGAGAATATTTATGGAATAATTTTTATCGCCGAAGATTTAAAAGATACCCACACTTCTTTATTTTCTTTGAATTGATATTTTATCAATGATTCTTCTGTGATAACCACTGAAAGTTCAATCCCAATATCAATAATAAGTTCATAGTTCGTAAGGTAAGCAATAACTTGCTTAATTATTCCTTTAAAATTATTTACAGCGCTTGATTCTATTTTATCATTCGAAAGAATTATTTCTTCTCCGCAAATAATTATTTTTCCTTTTTTAAGCTGGTTTTTATTGGGTACTTTTATTTCAAGGGTATTGTTAATTTTTGCCGTATTTTGGTTTAAAAATTCCGCAGCAAAGAAATTTTTTATCCCTGTAAAGTTTGCCACAAATTCGTTAGCTGGTTTTTGAAAAACTTCTTTTGTATTTCCTTTTTGTATAATTTCCCCTTCCTGCATTACGGCTACTTTGTTGGATAAGGCTATGGCTTCCTCATAATCGTGGGTAACATGTAAAATGGTAGTCCCTTTTTGATTAATTGTTCGGAGCAAATTTCTTAAGTCTCCTTTTAATTGCACATCGAGTGATGCCAATGGCTCGTCAAGTAATAAACATTGTGGCTTAGTAACCAGCATTCGTGCAAGAGCAACCCGTTGCAACTCTCCACCGGAAAGATTTTGAGTGCCACGGTTTAAAAGATGAGTAATGCCTGTTAATTCGGCAAATTCCTGTACAAGCGATTTTCTTTTCTTCGAGTTTAACTTTTTGTGTTTTAAAGGATACTCAATATTTTGTTTTACGGTAAGGTGTGGGAATACAGAATAATCCTGAAAAACAATACCAACTTCTCTTTTTTGAATTTTTTCGTGGGTGATGTCTTTATTGCTAAGAAAAATTTTTCCTGCATCAGGCTTTATCAATCCGGCAATTATTTCGAGTAGAACCGTTTTGCCAACACCAGATTTTCCTAGAAGGATATAATAATCACCTTTTTCCAGTTCAAGATTTATATCTCTAAGCTGAAAATCACCTAATTCTACCGATATATTTTTTATTTCAAGCATTTTTTGTTTTTTTCTTTGTTGCCACCATTCTTAATAAAACAAAGAATACCAGGCAAACCACAATAAACACCACCGAAACCGGGCGGGCATATTTTAACCCAAAGGCACCAAAACGTTCGTAAATCAATACAGGAGTAATCATTGGATGATATGCCACGATAACTACGGCACCAAATTCGCTTAATCCGCGTGCGAACATCATTATTAATCCCGAAAGGATGTTTTTCCATGCCAGTGGCAGCGAGATGGTAAAGAATACCCTAACAGGAGAAGCTCCTAAGTTTAGTGCTGTTTTTTCGAGTTTTACCGGAACATTTTCAAAACCATCGCGAGCGGCATTAATTAAAAACGGGATGCTTACAAAAGCCATGGCAAGAGCAATACCTGAAGGGTGTCCCACAAAGTTAAGTCCTAATGACGAACCTATTTTGCCTAAAACTGAATCGCGCGAAATAAATCCTAAGATAGCAATACCGGCAGCCGAGTGTGGAATTACGATGGGTAAATCGACGATGCCATTTATTATTTTTTTGAATCTGAATGTTGAGCGTGCTAAAAAATAGGACAGTGGGATGGCTCCAACGGCAAAAAACAGGGTAGCTAAAAAAGAAACTCGTAAAGTAAGCCAGATGCTGTCAATAACTTTCGGGTCTTTGGAAGTTTCGAAAAATTGCACCGGCGTTGTGGCCAGAAACATACCTAACAGCGGACTAATAATGAATAATAAAATAAGTCCGCCCAGGAGTATAAGTGCAATGTCAAAAGTTCTTAGCTTTGTTTTATACATATTTATTGTTCATTGGCAGAGAAATATATTTCGGTAATTCCTTTAATAGCCCTGTCGGAAAAGAAATCACAAGCAGGAAAAAGTCTAAAAATGCCATCGTCTTTTACCTCAGGACGGCATATTAATAAAATTTCTGATTGGTCGTTACGGTTCATAACTTCACTGTAGGTGAAAACTCCACGATACCCATCTTTTGCAGCAACCAAAAATATTCCTTCTTGTATATTCTTCTTATTTATTTCAACATGTTTGCTCAATATATCTTTTAACATTACTCCCGTAAAAGGCTGTGTTGAGTGTATCCCCCTTCCCCGTCCGTAAAAAATGGTGTGAAATTTTTCATTTGGCAGATTCGTAGGATTTTTAGTTAATGTTTGTACTAATTTATTCTCTATGTAGATATCCACTTTAGGCGAGTATAAAGGTTTAAGTCCTTTTACTGTTTTGAAAGATTTAGGATAGGATTTGACCGTGATTTTTATGGGATTTGAAATATTTCTTTCGGTAATTAAATCGGTTGAGATTACCAATTTGCTTTGTTCAGGCAGAGGCCATAGCTCGTTGGTTTTTGAAGGAACAATACGCATTACGCGTGTTGCAATAATAATTTCTTGTAAATGATTGGGGTAATAAATTTCACCCCAGCTGATATTTACTTTTTCTCCGTGATTGTTTTCTATCTGAACATACAAATCTATAATCGGATTAAATTCTTCTTTATTTTTTTTATTGAGTTTTATATGATTTAATATATCATACAAAGCATATCCATCGTATCGGTAAGCTCCAACAAATTGGTCTCCCTCGTCTGATAAAAGGGTTTCTTTAACAATTACGCTTCTTATGGGAAGTTTTGAGAAATCAACTATCCCCGGATTATCAATTTCTCCTTCAACCTTGATAGGTTGAAGAGCTAATTCGTGTGTTTTTGCATTATCGTAAAAATCGTTCGTTGAATCAATAGTATCAGCGGCTGTTTGACGTATATATTTGTTTTCTGTTTTAATTTCAGGCGTTTTTGTATTACATCCCCAGATACTAATAAATGCAAAAATAATAAGTAGCTTTTTCATGTTTTTTCGTATTAATTGGTTAAAATTTTGTTCCTAATTCAAGGGTAATAAACCTACCCGGAGAAATTGCTCCTTTGCGGTCATAATGTTTCTTGTCGAAAATATTTTGTAAGCTTAAATTTACAAATACATTTTTAAATTCTTTTGAAAATTTTAAATTTACTGTTGAATAAGCAGGGTATTGATCATCCAAAACAATTTCATCTACCTGGTTTAAATCATTAACCCAACGGTCTCCAATATACTTAGCTGTAATGCTTGTATTTACAATTTTATTAGGCCAGTAAACAGAAACAGAGCCCATATGATCAGGAACATTTGTTAAGTAATTTTTAGTAAGGTCTACCGGATCGTTCGTTGTTAATGGAGTGAAATTTTTAATTTGTGAGTGGGCATAAGCATAATTCGCATTTACAATTATTTTTTGGGTTAATAAATAATTTAGTTCAAATTCAAATCCGTAGATCTCTACTTCTGAAATATTGGATGCTTTAATAATAGGCCTCATTCCGTATCCTAAATCAATCGAATCGCCGGTATTTACGTAATACATAAAATCATCCCCCAACGAATAGTAAGCCGACAAGGAAGTTCTTAGACGGTTGAAAAGTCTTGCATCTGCACCGATTTCAAAATTATTGATATATTCGGGTTGCAGAGATTGGTCGGCAACTTTAAAACCACCTTTAATTCTTCCCGAACGACACATATCATCTAAAACAGCAGGCCTGAACCCTTTAGCGTAACTTGCGTAGATTCGATAAGCTTTGTTGAATTCATACTGAGCGGATAATTTAGGGCTAAATGCCTGCCAGCTATCTTCCGAAAGATTCTGGTTGTGATACTGGGTCATAAATGTTGTTTCTGCTGTAGGATTTTCAATTTCAAATCCTCCATCGAAGAAGTTTGCATAATCAAACCTTAGCCCGGCAACAATCTTTAATTTTTCGTTCATTAATTTTATTTCGTCCTGCAGGAACAAACCCAACATATTCATTTTTCCACGGTTATAAACTACATCAGTAGAGGTGTAATAAACATCTTTGGCATCAACACTACCTTGTTTCAGGTCGATACCCCCGGTAATGGTTTGGTCATTTAATTGATAAGAGAGCGATGATAGTGCTCCCAGATCTTCCCGTTCTGATAGTACCTTATAGAAGGTATAATCATCTTTTAACCATTCGCTTATTCTTTTGTAATCTTCGTTTAAATAGAAAAGGTTGACCTTCCATTTAAGGTTATTTTTCTCGCCAAAATAATTCGTTCTAAAATGATATGTGTCGTGTTCGCGGTTATTCCCCTCGGGTTGATAAACTTTTTCACCGGTCCCCCGGTCATCATCATAGTACATAAAACTAATGTCCACCCCGTTTTTATCGTCAAAATCATATCCCAGTTTAGCTGTTGTAGCCCATTCCATCAATTCAGATTCAACAATATACGGGTTAGCTATTTGATCTGCCTCAGAAGCAGTTATATAGCCATCACTTTGTCGATAAAAACTATTTAGGTTCCAGTAAAATCCCTGATTTTTCTTTTCAGACAAACGTCCCGAGAGGTTAAGTTGTCCGCGCAGGGTATTGTATGTACCATAATCAATACTAGCTCTTCCGCTAAAAGGTTCTGTTGGTTTCTTGGTAATGATATTAATGGCACCGCCCATGGCATTCCCCCCGTAAAGAGATGAGCTGGGGCCTTTAACAACCTCTATTCGTTCTATTTGGCCGGTATTAAGCAAATTCCAGTTTACTGAACCTCCATCGGATTTATTAGTGGGTATACCGTCGATTAAAACAAGGACCCGCCCTTGTTCTTCTCCATTTAGTCCACGCATAGTAACCGAAGCTGAATGGGTAAATATTCCAAACGAGCGATTAATATTTACTCCCGGGATATTTGCTATTAAATCATCAATAGTTTGTGCTGGTATAGCTCTCATTTGCCGTGGAGAAATCATATGAACTCTTGCAGGAACATCTTGGATATTATTTTCTGTTTTGGTTGCTGTTATTACTACTTCATCGGCAGTGAAAAAGGTTGGTTTTAGCTCAAAGTTCAGCGTTAAAACCTCATTTCTTTGAAGTGAAATTACCTGTTCTACGGTTTTATATCCAACATAACTAATTCTTAGTTGATAATCTCCGGCTTCAATATGATCGATTTGATAAACCCCTTTTTCATTACTTACGGTTCCTTTTTTAGCACCCAGCTTAATGTTGGTAAAGGGAATAGGCTTTCCTGTTTCTGAATTAGTAATTTTCCCCTTAATAGATGATTGAGCCAGGATTCCCATTGCAAAAAATGTGGTAAAAAGGATGACTATAATTTTCTTTTTCATCTCGATAAGAGGTTATTTTTGAATTTTAACGGCTATATTTATGCTGCCTGTGTTGTTTTCATCGGCACGGATAATTTTAATCATTCCATATTTGCCCTGTCCTGTTTTAAAAGGAATGACTTTGCCGGTATAGCAAAATTTACAGGTACCACTAACATTGGATGGTTTAAATGCAATTACCAAAAGACTGTCATTTTGTGCATCATCAAATTGGTCAGGTGTTATGAGGTTATTATCTGTGGTATAATAATCATACAGAACCGAGTTTTGTACGCTCCAGTCATTCATTTCCGGATAGAATTCCCGGGCTGAAGGATAGGAAGGGCAAGATAGGGTTGGTGATGATGTGCCTGAACTCATGTAATAATAACTAACCAGATCAATTAATGACTCATTTCCGGCAATGGAAGTTTCATCGTATGATGTACCTTTATTAATATCTACGTATTTTGGGAGCGATTGATTATTTTGATACCCAATTTCAATAGATGGGAAATAATCAATCTCCCCATAGGCACTTCCTTCGCCTTTATAAATTGTAGTTGTAACCGATGCTGTATCACGGTGTGCATTCATGATAAAGAAATGCCAAAGTTCTACTTCAGCATTGCTTTTAACAAATGTCAGGGTAGTATCTAGTCCTCCGGATTTAATAAACATTCTGTAAGCTTCCCATTTTTAGGACAGGGTTTAAGTAAACTTTTTCAAAGATATTTCTTTTTTCTCAATGGGGCTAGCCCCATTGAGAAAATTTTCTGCATATTTTAAGGGACTTAGCCCATTTAATCCATCGTGTGGTCGATAGTTATTATAATCATAAAGCCATTGATCCGTTATTTCTCTG
>JAYEKP010000121.1:0-2592 GCA_034661075.1 Bacteroidota bacterium | reverse complement strand
GTTCCACCTCTTCCCATTCCGAACAGAGAAGTTAAGCCCGCTAGCGCCGATGGTACTGCATAAGTGGGAGAGTAGGTCGTCGCCGATTTTATTGAAGCCTCAATCATTGTGATTGAGGCTTTTTTTATTAAATTTTATCTAAATAACTTATCTTTTTATTAGTGGCTGATTTATATATGATATGATTTTTTATCTTTGCCATCATGAAAATAAAAGTATATTCCCTTATTTTAGGTCTAATATTATTGTCTTTACTTACTAATGGACAAATTGATAGCCTTGAATATCGAAATATTTATAACTGGAAAATTAATCCGTATGATTTAAGCCTGGAGTATGAAGAAACTGATACATTACTCAAAGGTTTTCAACGATATAACCAATTGCTAGATAATACAATTACTACAACTTATCTTGGGAACCTCGGAACTCCAACGGAATCAAATATTTATTATGATCGAGTAAAATATAAAACCGATTTTGTCTTTAGTGAACCTTATGCAATTTATTTTCACAATCCAAAGGATCAATTATATTTTAATACAAAAAAGCGGTTTACTTTATTAAACTATAGTAATGCAGGGCCTAAAAATGAAAGTGAACAATTACTCGGTGTTCTACATACACAAAATATTACTCCCAATTTTAATATTGGAATCGATTATGATATGATCTCATCCAATGGACGTTATCAAGAACAACAAGTTAGACAGAATATTATTAAACTTTTTTCCAGCTTTCATACCGATCGATATAGAGCGCACTTGAATTTTTATTTAAATCGGAATAAAAGCCAGCTTAATGGAGGAATTGATAGTTTAAACTACCTGGGAAGTGATGAATATAGTAATCGTTTAAATATTCCGGTTAAACTTTCCAATGCACGAAATCAAAATTTATCATCCGGATTATATCTGGCTCATGAATATCATTTTGGAAAAAAAGAAATTATTTATAAAGAGAAAAATGATTCTACGAATGCTTTAAACCTTAATGATAAAAACCTATCGGATTCTTCCCTTTATAAGGGTTCAAAGAATATTAATGGTAATGATACATCCATAGTAGAATCTAAGGAGACAAAACTCAATCTTTCTGGCAAAACAGGCATAAATAATAAAAGCAGGACTGATAAAGGAAATGAAGAACAACAAGGGATTGTTGATACAATCGAGGTTTTTAAATATTCAGGTTTTAGTTTATCTCATGAACTATATTACAATAATGATGTACGGAAATTTTTTGATGATGATTTAACCGAACCCTTTTATTCGGATTTGGATATCTTTATTGACTCGACTAAAACGCATGATGAGGTTAGACAAAAAAGATTTGCGAATAGTTTGTCATTGCATTATCGCTATAAAAATTTTTTTAGCTCACGATTTCTTATTTATAATGAACAAATTAATTATAGATATAACAAGGTTTCCGATACTACTTTTGTACTACTATATCCAATCCAGGATACTATTTTACATACTAAAAAAGATATGTCGTTACATGATACAATTATTGATGCAAATCATGAGAGCTATGAAAGTAATAATCAAGTAGCTTTTTATGCAAAAGCTTTTTTGTCTAAGAGATTTTTTTTACAAGGTTATACTGGTTATTTTTTCAATGGCTATAAGAAAGGGGATATTACTGGCGATATTGATATTGGATATTCTTTCTTAAAAAATTATAAAGTTAATTTAAATTTTAAATATAAGACTGAAAAACCTGACTATTTTTATACAGAATATACTTCCAATCATTTTAAATGGAATAATAATCAATTAAAAAAGATAGAAGATATTAAGGTAGAATTAGCTGTTCAAAGTAAAAAATATCGATTAAATGGCAAAGTTCAAATAAGTCAGAGGAGTAATCATGTCTATTTTGACACCTCAGCATCTGTCAGCCAACACTTGGAACCAATCCGTATCCTGTCTGCAGATTTTTCCAAAAAAATTACCTTAGGACCGATCCATTCTATTACCCGGTTCGTTTATCAAAAGGTATCTAATGATAGTATTTTAGCACTTCCTGAATTTAATTTATATCAGTCATTGTATTATGAGAAATTATTACATTTTAAAACTACAGGGGGTAAACTTTTGGTACAAATAGGTGTTGATTACAGATATGCCAGTAGTTTTTATGCGGATGGATTTATGCCTCCAACCGGGATGTTTTATAGACAATTTGAACATAAGATGGGAGAGTTTCATCGATTTGATGTATTTGCAAATTTTACCTTAAAACGAACAAGATTCTATTTCCAATATAGCTATCTAAACAGCGCTTTAAATGAAAATTACTATTATAATGCTCCTTTTTATCCATCTCCACAACCTGTTTTTAAATATGGGATAGCCTGGTCTTTCTATGACTAAAAAATAGTGTGCTGATAAATAGATGGTTGAGATTTTTTTTCAAAAAATCTTAAGAAAAAGTGTTGTGAAATCAAAAAGTAAACTTATATTTGCACTCCCAATTCGGGAAAAAAGTTCCAATACATAGTAATGAATAGGCCAAAAAATATTTTCATTTTTTTTAACAAAAGATTTGGAAAATAGGATTTAAAGTTTTTATATTTGCAGCCGC
>JAYEKP010000120.1:0-2609 GCA_034661075.1 Bacteroidota bacterium | reverse complement strand
CGGCTGTTATATTTCCTCCTTCTACCGACCAATCATACTCATGACCACTCATCTGACGTGTTGAATAGGTTTCAATACTACCTGCACAAACATCAAAATTCCCGGTAATTACCGGCCAATCACGCACATCCACATCATAAGTTACAGTTGTATTACAACCATTCGGATTACTTTCAATAAGTGTGAGAGTAGCTGTTCCTGTGATACTTCCCCAGGTAACGTTGATAGAGCTACTTGAAGGATTATCAATGGAGCCCAATGCACTAACCGACCAAGCGTAGGTATTACCACTTGTTTCAGAAACCGAGTAAGTAGTAGTTGATCCTGTTAGTACAGAAGAAGGTCCGTTAATTACTGGCGCGGGTGTTTCCAATAAAGTTAAAGTAACTCCTGAACCTAAAATAATCCCTGACAAACCATTATCATCAGTAACTGATAAGATGGTAATCAAATATTCTCCGTTACCTGCAATAGCATAAAGGTCAGCATAAGTAAACTCAACGATATGTTCTCCTTCTGCAAGGTTATCGTAAACTTGATTATTTGCACCATTTATCTGAAGAACTACCTTTAATGGTGCATCTTCTGTTACATTAAAAGTAACCGGGAAGGTTGTTCCATTATCACAGGCCGAAAGGTCGCCACTTGTAATTTCAGCTGATGCCGTTTGCTCTAATCCCAGTGTAAAATCCTGGCCAGTGCCATCAAAACTAATGGGCGTAACGGTTTCAACAGTTCCTTCGATTTGACTGACATCACTCACCGTTTCTCCAACTTTTGTCCACGGTGGCAGATATTGCGCTACTCTCAACTTTTGGCGCTCCGCAGCTCCTGCCGGTATAATAGCACTTTGGTTATCCCAACGTAAACGCACATTTGCTTCAGCGCCATTAACTCCTTGTAAACTCCAATATTCATTGTTACTAATCAATTGCAAAGGAGATGCAAGGTTAGTTGCATCAGCCGGTGTTGCATTGAAATATTCACCAACCCAATACTGTGTACCTGAGGTGTTGGTTCCAAAAATCTCAACCAAACCATAGCGTCCATCTTTTCCAACAGGGAAAATAGCACTGGAAGAGCTATTTACATTTCTACGCAAAGGACCATTTATGAATGAAGTATCGCTTCCTCCCTGCACAGCAGTTGACTGACTATAATTCACCGTCAGCAATTCGGTAGCTGTAGTATTAACAATTCCCGAAGCAAGAGTAAGTACCCGGTTTACATCCACTGCATTATTTAATGTTAAGGTTCCGGCTGTTTTATTAATCTGAAAATTATAAAAGTTTTCTCCACTACCTCCGGAACTAGTTAAAAATTGTTCGTTACCTCCTTCAAATAGGACTGTTCCGGTTCCGGGAATAAATCCTCCTGCGGATTGATTAATCCAATCACCTTCCAAACGAATAGAGCGATTGAAGCTACTATTATCTAACTCACCATCAGCAATGGTAAGATCTCCCAATACAAGAATATCGATTGCAGGGATAGATTTGGTGCTATTGCCCAGGAATATAACATTCTGATATGTTTTTATACTTGTAGGCAATGTTCCATTGCCGGTATATTCTACAGTACTCCCCGAAGTGCTCATGAAAGCAGAGAAATCCCCGGCTGGAAAAACAAAGGAACCTGCCCCTGTGGAGGTTAAATTTATGGTACCTCCCCCGCTAACCAGACCTAAATTATGTTCAACGGTGGATCTCAGGTCAAGGCGTCCTCCGGCTTCAATATTCACTGATCCGGAATATGCACCATTTTGATTAGTGGTAATCGTATGCCCATTCTGAATTATCACCGGATTTCCTCTTGGACCCACTGAAGCAGCAGGACCAGTAGAGCTATTAAGCACCCAACTGGAAGCTTGTCCCCAATTACCATTACCGGAACTATAATAAACATCTACCTCACCGAAATTATCAACATATCCGGCAGTATAGTCTCCATCAATATAGTTAACACCGGTAAATAAAATCTCATTATTTGTATAATCAATCTCCTCCGTTTGCTTAGTCCATACATTTGATGCATTATCATATTTAGCGTTTACATAATAACTCTCCGTTGCTGTAATATCTACATCTACATATTGATAAATATGATTAACCGTTGGATTTGAGAATCCGGTTGAATTTACACTCCAGTAATATTGCAGTTCATCTACCAGCTCGTTGGTACAAACCAGGTGTGGCCCATCGTAAGGTTTAATATTGATAGTTCCTACCACACCTCCAGCATCTGTTACATTAATTGTAGCGGGTGTATATTTACCTCCTGAGGTACCTACACCAATAGGAAAAGTAAAACTTCCCCCTGAAGAGGAAAACTCTTTTGTTACGCCACCATCCGATAATGCACCATTGGTTACAATAAAACGCCCATCTGCTGCATTAGTAACAGTTCCTGTTTCACTTATGGTTAATCTGGAATCTCCAATATTCAAATAGCTACTTGCTGCATGTAGATATAATTCTCCATTCAAACGAAAATCAATTTCTGCAATAACAGCCTTCCCTGAACGGATATGTATATTTCCAAACTCAGCATTATTTGTACCATAAATATATTGATTGGCTACATCTTCAAATTGTATAAATCCTGATGAA
>JAYEKP010000119.1:0-2620 GCA_034661075.1 Bacteroidota bacterium | reverse complement strand
TTTCATAGCCAATTTATATTTTAGTTGGTTAGTACTACAAAAATAAGGGCTCTTTAAACAAGAGCTCTAAATTGGCTATCTTTTTTTATTATTTAGGACAGATGTGATTTTAATTTATATAATTATTTCAATATCTTTAATAAAATTTATTATAATACAAGATGATTCATCTTATTTTATTAAGCCCATTTAGAATTAGTTTTTCTATCGAATTTCTAATCATTCTTGTTTTGTTTATTTATATCACTTACTTGCATCTACAACTTTCGAAAAAAAATTTTCTGATTAAATCTTATCTCCAAAAAAAAGGGATAACAGATGAAAAAATTGATAAAAAAGATATTCTTCAGATATTAGAGCACCTTCGAAATCCTCAATATAAAAAAGTTATAACCAAAGATAAAATGCTTGATCGACATTTCAGTCATTTCTTATTTGAGGATTACGAGCATATTAAACTTTTTCTTCATTATACAGCAAAAAAGAATACTGCAGAAAAAATTATTCATGAAGGTTTCCATTTTGTTAATTCCTTTTACAAAACTGCCGAACATATCCATAATGATGAGCTATTTTTAATCCATCGTCATCACGAACATAAACAATATGGCCATTTTGTAATTGTAATTTGTATATCGAAAGAAATTTATAACCATTATTCTGAGGCTTTATTCAAAATAAAAGCATCTAATATTGCCGTAGAACAAATTTTAACCGAAAAAGCTCCCTCTATGGACGAAAATTCTGATGAAATTTATACACTACCGAAACAATTTATCAAAGGTTACTTTAATTACATGGAAGGGACAATTGAGAAAAATCCTGATTTTAATTACAATTACCACTCTCCCAGGTTTGAAGAGAATTTAAAAAAATTAAAAAAATAAAATCATTTCTTTTCTTTTTCGGATGCTCATCGATTTTAAAATATTTTGTATATAAAAAATTGAACTTGGCAAATTTTAATTTTATGTTAAAATATATAGATAAAGATTGCTAATTTTGTTTTAATATAAATAATAACAAGAATGTATTAACACTTATTTTAAAAATGTATAAACACTTATTTGGCCCAGTGCCTTCCAGGAGATTAGGTATGTCGTTAGGCGTTGATTTAGTTCCGCATAAAGTATGTACACTAAATTGTGTGTATTGTGAATGCGGTGCTACAACAAACTTAACAACAGACCGTGAAGAATATGTGTCATATAATGAAATCATTAAAGAGCTAAAAGATTATTTTAGTAAAAATGAAAAACCTGATTATATTACATTTTCCGGAGCCGGAGAACCTACGCTAAATATCAAAATAGGAAATATAATAGATTTTTTAAAAGCCAATTATCCGGATATTCCTATTGCGGTTTTAACCAATGGAAGTTTATTAAGTGATGGCGAAGTTAGAAAAGAACTATTAAAAGCTAATTTAGTGCTTCCTTCATTAGATGCTGCAAATAACAAAACCTTTAAAAAAATAGACAGGCCTTCGGAAAATCTTAAAATTGAAGATTATATTGAAGGATTAATAAAATTTAGTGAGGAATTTACTGGAGAAATATGGCTTGAAATAATGATATTACCCAAATTTAACGATGATTTGGAAAATTTAAAATTACTTAAAGAAGCAATCCTTAAAATTAAACCCGACAAAGTCCAGCTCAATACCCTCGACCGCCCGGGAGCAATTGCGAACGTTAGAGCTGCCACACGATTAGAATTGCAAAATATTATAGATTTGTGGAACCTGGGAAATGTTGAGATTATTGCATCATCAGCCAAAAGAAAGGATAATAAATCGTTTAGGAAAGATACCGAAAATGCTATTTTAGAAACGATATCCAGGAGGCCTTGTACACTCGAAGATTTAGAAAATATTTTAGGGTTGCATGTAAACGAAATCAATAAATACCTGGATGTGTTGGAAGGGGATAACAAAATTGAAACCGTAAGACAGGATCGTGGACTCTTTTATCAAATCAGAAAATAATCGATGAATGATATTGTTTATACTATTTCTGCCAGAGGGAAAAAGAAGAATCTTCCGATACAAGACTATCTAAAAAATAATTTTCCAAATATTCCAATCCATAAAATAGATAGTATTTTTGGATTTGTAGAACAATCTACATTATATAGCGGAAGGCCTTTTTTACATCCACAACTCTCCGAAAAAGATATTCAATATTTATATAGCCAAAACATCGGAGTACGTATCCCATTTACAAACCATTTTTTTACGGATAATGAATACATTGAAAATAAAAAAATTTTAGAAAAATATCATAAAAAAGGAAATTCATTAATTATTTCAAATGATAAACTTGCTCAACGAATAAAAAAGGATTACCCAAAGTATCATATCGAAGCCAGCATATTAAAAGAAATTGACACTCTTGAAAAAATAGATACCGCCTTAAACCTTTACGATACGATTGTTCTACCCATGAACGTTAACCGAAATAAGAAACTACTGCAAAATATTGAACAAAAACATCGTATTACCCTTTTTGGCAATGCCGGATGCGCCCTAACCTGCCCTAACCGCATTTGTTATGAATATATTTCAAAACGAAATAAATTTTTAGGCAAAAGCAAGCTTATCTCGCGATACATTTATCAT
>JAYEKP010000118.1:0-2634 GCA_034661075.1 Bacteroidota bacterium | reverse complement strand
GTAAAATGTAAACCTGAAATATAAATATCGTAATCTGCTATTTTCGGCGGAAAGGGAATTTTATGCCTTATTTTTTCAAAGCATGAGCCAGCAAAATTTATTATTAACTTGCGGAATTGCTGGAAAAGAAAGATGCCGCTTGCGATATAAAAATATAATCTTTACATTTGCGAGCAAATAAAATTAAGGGGGTGCCTTACTATCAGGCTGAGATCATACCTAAATTACCTGATCAGGATAATGCCTGCGAAGGGAAGACATTTTGCCGTATGCTCACCTTTTTACAGTTCCGCACTCCATAGATTTCTAATTTTTCTTTTAATAATCATAAAGCTATGGAACAAATTGTATCTTCGGGAATTATTGATTCCTATTTCAGTAAACTCAAAGAGAATCTTTCGGTTGATGTTGCCATTGTTGGTGGCGGTCCTTCGGGGTTGATTGCAGCTTATTACCTGGCCAAAGCCGGCAAAAAAGTGGCTCTCTACGAACGTAAGCTGGCTCCTGGGGGCGGTATGTGGGGCGGAGCCATGATGTTTAACGAGATCATGGTTCAGAAAGATGCCCTGCATATTCTGGATGAAATGACCATCGATTATAAACATTACAAAGACGATTACTACACTGTAGATTCCGTACATGCCTCCTCTGCCCTCACCTATTTTGCAACAAAGGCCGGCGCACGCATCTTCAATTGTACTTCCATCGAGGATGTTGTTTTTCATAATAATAAAGTCAGTGGTCTGGTGATCAACTGGGCACCCGTTCACCATGAAGGCATGCATGTCGATCCACTCATTGTGATGGCCCGGGCAGTGATTGACGGTACCGGACACGACTGCGAAATTGTACATACGGTAGCAGGGAAAAATGACATCAAACTTAACACGCCCTCCGGCGGAGTTATGGGCGAACGTTCACTCTCCGTGGAGGAAGCCGAACGTACCACCATTGAAAACACAAAGGAAGTATTTCCGGGACTTTTTGTTTCCGGAATGGCTGCCAACGGAACCAGCGGAAGCTATCGAATGGGACCCATTTTCGGGGGAATGCTGCTCTCCGGCGAAAAGGTTGCCCGGCTTATTATTAAAAGACTTTCTGCTATGGAGAAAATTGTGGAAACCGGAAAAAGGAAGGTAGAAGTCTGACAGGCAAAAGGCAGAAGGTCAAACCGGAAGCCGGAGGATGGAAGATAGAAGTGAGAACGGAAATTTAGTATTCAGCTTTTCATGAATACGATATTGGACAACATTTTTGATTTGCCCCTTCAATAGGCTCCGGGCCTTCCCGAAACCTCCATGCAGGGGTGCAGCAAGCTTTCGGGAATTCCCGAAAGCATAAAGCAGGGGTATTTCAAGGTTTCGGAAATTGCCCACCCTGCCCCTCTATTCCGATCAAGGGGTTTACAATCCGTTGTTGCTGACGACAAAACATTTTCTGTACAGACACACATACTGTGAAAATTTTTTGCGGGTTTACAGCGGAGCACTAATTAGTGTCCGTCTATAAATTACGCAAAAGTTGTTTCTGGTCATGTGTCTGTTCAGAAAGTGCCAGTTGCAAGGCTTGCGAAGCCGCCAAAACCAGAGTTTACTTTTCGTAAATGAGGATTTTGGCGGCGAGGGTAACACAGCAAATGGTACTTTATGGACAGACACTATATAAATTTATGTCTTTTCATAAAAACTCACAACAAATGAACAACTTTGGAATATACGTAATCATCACCAAACCGGAACTACCATATACCACAATCGCAGAAAAGTGTGTGGAGAATAATATCTCCATGCTCCAATTAAGAGAAAAGCATTTGTCCGATAGGGAGCTGTTAAAGGTCGCAAGAGATTTACGCACCATTACCAAAGGAACGAATACCAGTCTGGTCATCAACGACAGGCCGGATATTGCAGTACTTTGCGATGCTGACTACCTTCACCTGGGACAGGACGACATCAATATAGAAGATGCCCGCAGAATTGTCGGGAATATGAAAACAGGACTTTCGACACACTCTCTGGAGCAAGCCAGGGAAGCACTGGATAAAAAGCCCGATTACATTGGCTTTGGCCCTGTCTTTCCAACAAATGCGAAAGTCAGACCCGATCCACCGGTGGGCACAAATCTTCTGAAACAGGTGATTGATTTCGCCAAAGTCCCGGTGGTTGCCATTGGTGGTATTTTTCCTGATAACATGCACCAGGTGGTTGCTGCCGGAGCCAAAAATATTGCCATGGTCAGACATTTCATGCAAACAACAGAATTTGAAAAACGAGTACAGGCGGCTCAAAAGCAATTGACTTTACAATGATCAATTATCAATGATCAATGACCAAATTGACAAACCTGCCAATTCTTGCAAGGTAAGCGGCGGAGACGGTCGAACAAATCCCGAACCAGCAACCAGAAATAAGTAACCAGCAACCAGCAACCAGAATGACCAATCACCAATTTTCCATGTATTTCAATGTATTTCAACCTTAATCATCTAAAATCTATTTATCTAACATCTAATAAATAGGAATATGAGCGGTGCGCAGCACCCAGCGAGTATTCCCGGTTGAACTAAATTCTTTTGCCGGAGCTATGCACTTTAAGACAGATTTGATGGTTTTTATGAAGGTGGGATTATGATTA
>JAYEKP010000117.1:0-13497 GCA_034661075.1 Bacteroidota bacterium | reverse complement strand
ATATAAACAAGGGATTTTATTTAAATGGGGGGATTCGTTTTTAATAATAGTAAAAATCTGTCCAAAATACCTGTAATTACGTTTGTATTTTTTAATTTTAAAAATATTTAGGACAGCTATGATTTTTGTTATTAAAATTAACACGTGACCAATAACTCAATTAATAAACGGAAGATATTAAACGACCCGGTTTATGGTTTTATAAATATTCCATCGGGTATTTTATTTGATATCATTGAACATCCCTACTTTCAGCGTTTACGAAGAATAAAGCAATTAGGACTAACTGATCTTGTTTATCCGGGTGCAGTTCATACAAGGTTTCAGCATACTTTAGGAGCCGTTCATTTATTAGAATCAGCTATTGATATTATTAGATCAAAAGGACACAGTATCACCAAAGATGAAGAAATAGCAGTTACACTAGCTATTCTTTTGCATGATATTGGGCATGGGCCCTTTTCGCACACACTTGAGAAAATAATCATCCCCGAATATGGACATGAAGATTTGTCGCTTTTATATATGGATGAATTAAATAAAATTTTTGGTGGTGAATTAACCTTAGCCATAAAAATATTTCAGAATAAATACCATAAAAAATTTTTACATCAGTTGGTATCGAGCCAGCTTGACGTTGACCGTCTTGATTATTTAAGACGAGACAGTTTTTATACTGGTGTTTCCGAAGGTGTTATTGGTTCGGATAGGATTATAAAAATGTTGAATGTAGTAAATGATGAACTGGTTGTTGAAGCAAAAGGAATTTATTCTATAGAAAAATTTTTAATTGCCCGATGGTTGATGTACTGGCAAGTTTATTTACATAAAACGGTTGTTTCTGCCGAACAATTATTATTGATGATTTTTAAAAGGGTAAAATATCTTTTGGCTCAAAATAAACAAATATACCTTCCTGAGAGTTTGCAATATTTTTATCTTAATAAAAATAAAAAAGAATTACCCGAGTTACTTAAGAATTTTTCTATGATTGATGATACTGATATTATAAATTGTATCAAAAAGTGGACATCGGAATCAGATCAAGTGCTAAAAATGCTTTCTGATCGATTGCTTCAGCGTAAGTTATTTCGGGTCGAAATTCAAAGTTCTCCGTTTGATAAACATAGAATCAATGAATTGACTCAGAAAGCTTCAAAATTTTTAAAGTTACCTAAAACGGAAACTCCATATTTTGTATTTACTGATTATATCAGTAAAAACGCATATAGCGTATTTACTGAAAAAATTCAAATACTTTATAAAGACGGGAAATTAGTTGATGTTGCAGAAGCATCGGATATGTTAAATGTTTCGGTCCTCTCCAAAACGGTACGAAAATATTTTTTATGTTATCCTAAAGAAATTTCTTTGATATAATAATTATATACTATTTTTGAACGATTTTTTAAATACGAATACGATGGAATTTACAGCAAAAACGATAGCAGATTTTTTACAAGGAGAAATTATTGGTAATCCAGATGTAACGGTTAATAATGTTGCAAAAATTGAAGAAGCACAACCAGGTACACTGGCTTTTTTGGCAAACCCCAAATATAATAAGTATTTATACACCACCAATGCATCTATTGTATTAATAAACAAAGATTTTAATATAGAAAAAGATGTAAATGTTACGTTAATAAAAGTAGCCAATGCTTATGAAAGTTTTGCACGCCTTCTGCAATTAGCCGAACAGGCTAAACCTGTAAAAAGCGGAGTAAGCTCAATGGCTTTTATTGAAGAATCGGCAAAAATTGGTAAAAATGTATATATAGCACCTTTTGTTTACGTAGGAGAACATGCAATTGTTGAAGATGATGTAAAACTTTATCCGCATGTTTTTATCGACGATAATGTGACGATAAAAAAGAATGCTAAGCTAAACGCGGGTGTAAAAGTATACCACGAATGTGTAATTGGGGAAAATGCTATTATACATGCAGGGGCAGTGATTGGCTCGGATGGATTTGGTTTTGCCCCGGATGAAAATAATGTATACCAGAAAATTCCTCAATTAGGAAATGTTATTTTAGAAGATAATGTTGAAGTTGGTTCGAATACGACTATCGATAGAGCAACAATGGGATCAACAATAATTAAAAAAGGAGCTAAGTTAGATAATTTGAACCAGATAGGGCACAATGTAATTATAGGAGAAAATACTGTAATAGCTGCACAAACCGGAGTTGCAGGGTCAACAAAGATAGGAATGAATTGTCAGTTTGGCGGACAATCCGGGGTTGCCCCTCACATCCAAATCGCCGATGGTGTTCGGGTAGCTCCACAGTCTGGAATACCCAATAATATTAAAGTGGCAGATAGTGTTGTTATGGGAACACCTGCTTTTAATATCCGGGAATTTCAAAAATCGTTTATTGTATACAAACAGTTACCAGATCTATTCAAAAGAGTGAAAGAACTAGAAAATGAATTAAAAAGGCTAAAAGGCACTGACTAAAGAGGACTGAGCGTTTCTGTAAATGAATTAATTATTAAATGGATACGGTAATTTATTTAGTTTTTTGTAACTTGCAGCGATTTTTTTATTATTGATATTGAAAATAAATATTTTACTGATATGTCGCAAAATCAAAAAACAATACGCAAAGCGGTTTCATTAAAAGGGAAGGGCCTACACACCGGTTATGATGTAGAAATTACTTTTCGCCCGGCACCCGTTAATCATGGATATAAATTTCAAAGAATAGATTTAGAAGGGAAACCAATAATTTTAGCCTCTGTTGATAATGTTACGGATACATCTAGAGGAACTACTTTGGTTGAAAATGGTGTTGAAATTCATACCATTGAGCATGTATTAGCATCACTGGTAGGTTTAGAGTTGGATAATGTTTTAATGGAATTTAGCGGGCCGGAAGCACCTATCCTGGATGGTAGTGCAAAAATGTATGTCGAGGCCATTAAAAAAGCAGGCATTGAAGAGCAAGACGCTGAAAAAAATTACTTTATTATAAAAGAACGAATTGTTTTTCGCGACGAAGAAAATGACATTGAAATTGTAGCTTATCCTGATGATCATTTTTCTGTTGATGTGATGGTTGACTACAACTCAAAGGTTTTAGGTCATCAATATGCATCTTATCATCCAACGCACGATTTTGAAAAAGAAATTGCTCCTTCTAGAACTTTTGTGTTTTTCCATGAGTTGGAAATGTTACTCAAACATAATTTGATTAAAGGAGGTGATTTGCAAAATGCCATTGTTATTATGGAGAATGAAGTTTCGCAGGAAGAGCTTGACCGAATGGCTGATTTGTTTAACAAACCACACGTAAAAGTTAAAGAAGGTATTTTAAATAATGTTGATTTACGATTTAGTAACGAACCGGCAAGACATAAGTTACTTGATGTCCTTGGTGATTTATCGCTTATTGGACAACCTGTTTTAGGGAAAATTGTTGCATCAAGGCCTGGACATTATGCCAATACTCAATTTGCAAAGATTATTAAGGAAGCGATAAAAAAAGAGTTGTCAAGAGTAGCTATTCCAAAATATGACCCAACCAAAGAACCTTTATATGATATTAACCAGATAAAGAAATTATTACCTCACCGCTATCCCTTTCTTCTTATTGATAAAATCACGGAACTGGACGAAAAGTCCGTAATTGGGATTAAGAACGTTACATTAAACGAAAACTTTTTTATGGGTCATTTCCCTGCTGAGCCCATTATGCCTGGTGTTTTGCAAGTAGAAGCAATGGCTCAGGTTGGAGGAATTTTGGCATTAAGCCAGGTAAAAGATCCGGAAAATTACCAAACCCTGTTTTTGAAAATTGATAAGGTGAAGTTTAAACGGAAAGTTATTCCGGGGGATACGATTATTTTCAGACTGGAATTGCTTACGCCTATCAGAAGAGGTTTAGTTCACATGTTTGGACAGGCTTTTGTAGGTAATGAATTGGTAATGGAAGGAGAATTAATGGCACAAGTATCTAAAATTCAATAAAGAATGAATCGAGATTTAGCATATATACATCCGGAAGCAAAAATTGGTAAAAATGTTAAAATTGAAGCATTTGCCTGGATTGATAAAAACGTTGAAATTGGTGATGATACATGGATTGGCCCTAATGCAACCATAATGGAAGGTGCCCGAATTGGTAAAAACTGCAAAATCTTTCCTGGTGCGGTTGTATCTGCCATTCCACAAGATTTAAAATTTAAAGGAGAAGAAACTACAACCGAAATAGGTGATAATACAACCCTGCGCGAATGTGTTACCGTTAATCGCGGGACTGTTTCGAAAGGAAAAACGGTTGTAGGAAACAACTGTCTTTTAATGACTTATGTTCACATTGGACACGATTGTGCCCTGGGTAATAATATTATTATATCTAATAGCACCAATGTTGCAGGAGAGATTATAATTGATGATTTTGCAGTGATTAGTGGCGATGTCCAAATTCACCAGTTTGTGCACATTGGTGGCCATGTTATGATTTCGGGTGGTTCATTAGTCAGAAAAGATGTGCCACCATATATTACCGTTGCCAGAGAACCTTTATCGTATGTTGGAATTAACTCGGTTGGATTACGCCGAAGAGGTTTCTCGAATGATACCATAACCCAGATACAAAATATTTATCGTGAGATTTATGTGAAAGAACAAAATGTTACGCAAGCCCTCAAGAATATTGATGAGGAGATGAGTGACTCTGAAGAAAAAAAATATGTTCTTGAGTTTATTAAAGATTCTCAACGAGGAATCGTAAGAGGTTACAATGGGCAATAAACTAATAGAATTATATATTGTATACTAAAAATCCGAAGTTTTTGGCTTCGGATTTTTTATTTTATTATTATTCTTCCTTTTTCAGAGGATTCCATCCCTGAGCTTGTAATGGAATAGCCTGGCCGGCATCAGAAATTAATACCGCACCATTTTTTTTGTCTGTTATATGGCCTATGGGATGGATAAGGGCATGATCTTTAATTTTGTCAAAATCATTAACATTTAAGGTAAACAAAAGTTCATAATCTTCACCACCGTTTAATGCTGCAATTAATGGCTCCATCTTAAATTCCTTCGCCATTTTTTCAGTATTTAAATCAATCGGAATTTTATTCTGAAAAATTTTGCATCCCGCGTTTGAATTTTTGCAAATATGCAATAACTCAGAAGACAAACCGTCTGAAATATCTATCATCGCTGTGGGGGTAATCTTTAATTTTTTAAGCAGCTCAACCATATCTTTTCTCGCTTCAGGTTTTAATTGTCGTTGGAGAATATAATCATACCCTTCCAATTTAGGTTGTGTTCCAGGATTAGCCGTAAAAATTTCTTTTTCTCTTTCCAGCAGCTGCAGTCCCATATATGCGCCTCCAAGATTTCCTGTGACACAAATGATATCTGTATTTTGAGCGGTACTGCGGTATACAATATCTTTTTTGTTTGCTTCTCCTATGGCCGTTACACTAATGGTAAGCCCTGTTAAAGAGGACGAAGTATCTCCACCTACCAAATCAATATTATAAACTTCACAGGCAAGTTTTACTCCTTCATAAATTTCCTCGATATGATCTACAGCAAATTTTTTAGAAATAGCAATTGAAACCGTAATTTGTTTAGGAGTAGCATTCATGGCATATACGTCAGATAAATTAACAACTACTGCCTTATACCCCAAATGTTTTAAGGGAGTATAAATTAAATTGAAATGTATACCCTCTATAAGCAAATCAGTAGTTACTACAGAGCATGTATTCCCATAATCGATTACAGCAGCATCATCGCCTACCCCTTTTAAGGTGTTTTTGTGTTTAATTTTTACGTCTTTTGTAATTTGATCGATTAATCCAAACTCGCCTAATTCAGATATCTTTGTAAGATTTTTTTGATCATTTTTCATCTATAAATTGATATTTATCATTAAAAAAAAAGATAAAACATTGTTGTTTTATTAGTTGTTATATTTTAAATATCTTTGTATCCAATTTAGAATTAATCTATATAAATTTAGATTCGTTGGTATTTGAAAGACATTTTGCAAAGTTATGGAAAAAGATCAAGATAAAATATTAAATGAAGTAACACAGGGAGAATATAAATACGGTTTTGTTACGGATGTTGAGGCAGAATCGATTCCTAAGGGGTTGAATGAGGATGTTGTTCGTTTGATTTCGCAGAAAAAAAACGAACCCGAATTTATGTTAGAGTTTCGGTTAAAAGCTTTTAGACACTGGCAAAAAATGAAAATGCCCGATTGGGCACATTTAAATATTCCGGAAATTAATTATCAGGATATTATATACTATTCAGCACCTAAAAGAAAAACAGATGGCCCCCAAAGTCTTGATGATGTAGATCCTGAATTAAAAGCAACTTTCGATAAGCTAGGTATTCCACTCGATGAACAAAAAAGATTAGCGGGTGTAGCTGTGGATGCTGTAATGGATAGTGTTTCGGTAAAAACAACGTTTAAAGAAAATTTAGCTGAACTTGGAATCATTTTTTGTTCTTTCAGCGAAGCGGTACAGGAACATCCCGATTTAGTAAAAAAATATATGGGTTCTGTAGTTCCTTATACCGACAATTATTTTGCCGCCTTAAATTCAGCTGTATTCAGTGATGGATCATTTTGCTATATCCCCAAAGGAGTGAGATGTCCGATGGAGCTATCAACCTATTTTAGAATAAATGCTGCTAATACCGGACAATTCGAAAGAACTTTAATTGTTGCCGAGGATGATTCGTATGTGAGTTATCTGGAAGGATGTACTGCGCCTATGCGCGACGAAAATCAGTTGCACGCTGCCATTGTTGAAATTATTGCCAATAAAAATGCCGAAGTAAAATATTCAACCGTTCAAAACTGGTATCCCGGTGATAAAAACGGCAAAGGAGGAATTTATAATTTCGTGACAAAACGTGGGAAATGTGCTGGTGATAATTCAAAAATATCGTGGGCACAAGTTGAAACCGGTTCGGCTATTACCTGGAAATATCCAAGTTGTTTGTTGATTGGAGATAATTCGGTGAGCGAATTTTATTCGGTAGCTGTTACCAATAATCACCAGCAGGCTGATACCGGAACGAAAATGATTCATATTGGAAAAAATACTAAAAGTACCATAGTTTCGAAAGGTATTTCAGCAGGGAAAAGTAATAATAGTTATCGTGGTTTGGTGAAAGTTGTAAAAAATGCAACTAATGCACGTAATTTCTCTCAATGCGACAGTTTATTGTTGGGAGATAAATGTGGAGCACATACTTTCCCTTATTTAGAAGTGGATAATAAAGATTCGATTGTAGAACACGAAGCAACAACCTCCAAAATTGGGGAGGATCAGATTTTTTATTGCAATCAACGGGGAATTAAAACAGAAGACGCAATAGGCCTTATTGTTAATGGTTATGCTAAAGAGGTGTTAAACAAATTACCCATGGAGTTTGCTGTTGAAGCCCAAATACTACTGCAAATTAGTTTGGAAGGCAGTGTTGGTTAATTTTAAAAAAGATATAAAAAAGTAAACCTTTGCCAGCAAGCAGGGTTATTTGGTGAAGATAGATTATAAAAAACAGAAATCAATTTCAAAAATATAATTTTTAATATATCATGTTAAATATAAAAAATTTACACGCATCCATCGAAGGAAAGGAGATTTTAAAAGGAATAAATCTTGACGTTAAAAAAGGAGAAATTCATGCAATCATGGGGCCCAATGGCTCTGGTAAAAGCACGCTTGCTTCTGTATTAGCCGGACGGGAAATGTTTGATGTTACCCATGGCGAAATACTTTACGAAGGGAAAGACTTATTTGATTTATCCCCCGAAGAGCGTGCCAGCGAAGGAATTTTCCTCGGATTTCAGTATCCTATAGAAATCCCGGGTGTTAGTATGGTAAATTTTATGAAAACAGCTGTAAACGAACAGCGAAAACATAAGGGGCTGGAACCAATGTCATCCTCCGATTTTTTGAAATTGATGCGTGAAAAGAAAGAGCTTGTTGAACTGGATGCCGGATTAGCAAATCGATCGGTGAATGAGGGTTTCTCCGGAGGAGAAAAGAAACGCAACGAAATTTTTCAAATGGCCATGCTTGAGCCTAAATTGTCAATATTAGACGAAACAGATTCTGGTTTGGATATTGATGCATTGCGTGTTGTAGCCAATGGTGTGAATAAATTAAAATCACCCGAAAATGCAACCATTGTTATTACACACTATCAACGACTGCTTGATTATATTGTTCCTGATTTTGTGCATGTCCTTTACGATGGTAAAATAGTTAAATCAGGCGATAAAAATCTGGCTTTAGAGTTAGAAGAAAAAGGGTACGACTGGCTTAAAAATAATGTAGCTGTTAAATAAACCGGTTTATTTTTCGGATTTTTAAAAAGCAAAATAATGAGCTTAGAAACAATTGATATTGAAGTAAAAGAAAAATTTGTTGAATTATATAGCAATAATCGGGAAACGTTAAAAAACGGATCCGCCGATTATATCAACCAAATCAGAGATGAGGCATTCCAAGAATTTAAAAAACTGGGATTGCCGGATAAGAAAAATGAAGACTATAAATACACCGACATTAAATCGTTGTTTAATAATGGATTAAAAACTTTTTTATCTCCTAAGAATATTGAATTTAATGTGGACGATATTTTTCATTGTGATGTCCCTGATTTGAATACAGAGGTTATTATTCTGCTAAACGGATGGTATTATAATCGCGAAAAGCAATTAGCTGAATTGCCTGGTGGAGCTGTTATTGGGAGTTTTCAAAAAGCATCTGAAGAGTATCCGGAGCTGGTAAAGAAATATTTTAACCAATATGCAGACAATAAGAAAGAAGGTTTAGTTGCTTTAAATACGGCCTTCGTTAAAGACGGGATATTTTTATATGTTCCTAAAGGGGCAGTTATTGAAAAACCGATACAAATAATAAACCTTTTAATGGATGATGAGGATGGTTTGGCACAACATCGTAATTTATTTATCCTGGAGGAAAACAGTCAGGTGTCACTAGTGGTTTGTGATCACACTTTATCTACTTCAAATTTTTTAACCAATTCTGTTTCTGAATTTTTTGTGGGTAAAAATGCCTCGCTGGATTTTTTCAGGATACAAAATGAACATAACGGCTCTAAACAATTATCACATCTGTATTTTCATCAGGAAAAAGACAGTAGGATTAATGCCAACACCATTTCTTTGCATGGTGGATTAATTCGTAATAATATAAATGTTCTTTTAAATGGCGAAGGTTGCGACAATAATACGCTTGGATTATATTTAACCGATAAAGGGCAACATATCGATAATCATGTTTTTATTGATCATGCCAAACCGAACTGTACCAGCAACCAACTGTTTAAAGGAGTATTGGATGATTATGCCACCGGAGCTTTTAATGGGAAAGTACTGGTTCGGGAAGATGCTCAAAAAACACAAGCATATCAGGCAAACAATAATATTTTGCTTACCGATGACGCAACCATTAACACCAAACCAACGTTGATCATTTATGCGGATGATGTGAAATGTAGCCATGGAGCTACGGTGGGGCAATTAGATATGGATGCATTGTTTTATCTACGTTCGAGAGGAATTAATGAAAAAGAAGCTAAGTTATTGTTAATGTATGCTTTTGCACACGAGGTGATAAAAAAAATAAAAATCCCTGCACTTCAGGAGCGTATCCATGAATTGGTTGATAAACGGTTACGTGGAGAATTATCACGTTGTAATTTCTGTCATATGAATTGTAAATAATTTTAAAATTTTAACGATTGTGAGTATTGATATCCATAAAGTAAGGAATGATTTTTCCATCTTAGATCAGCAGGTATATAAAAAACCTTTAGTTTATCTCGATAACGGAGCTACAACACAAAAGCCCAAAGTTGTTATTGATGAAGTAGCTAATATTTATTCACAGCAAAACGCAAATATTCATCGTGGAGTACATTATTTAAGTGAGCAGCTGACACAGAAATATGAGGATGCCCGAAAGGTAGTTCAACAATTTATTCATGCAGCACACGAGCATGAAGTTATTTTTACCAGTGGGACCACAGAATCAATCAATACCATTGCTTACTCTTTTGGCGATAAATATATTCATGAAGGCGATGAAATTATTATTTCTACCCTGGAGCATCATGCCAATATTGTTCCATGGCAGATGTTATGCGAGCGGAAAAATGCATTGTTGAAAATAATTCCCTTTAATGATAAAGGAGAGTTGTTGCTGGATGAATATGAAAAACTTATTTCTTCCAAAACAAAAATAGTAGCTGTAAATCATGTATCGAATGCCCTGGGAACCATAAATGATGTTAAAAAAATTATTGATATTGCCCACCAAAAGGATATTCCTGTATTAATTGACGGGGCTCAAAGCATACAACATGGCAAAGTGGATGTTCAGGAGATGGATTGTGATTTCTATGTTTTTTCCGGACATAAAATTTATGGGCCTAATGGCATTGGTGTTTTATATGGGAAAGAAAAATGGTTGAACGAACTTCCACCTTTTATGACCGGTGGGGAGATGATTAAAAATGTTACGTTTGAAAAAACAACTTTTAATGAGCTCCCTTTTAAATTCGAAGCCGGAACCCCTAATTATGTTGGAGCCATTGGACTGGCTAAAGCCATCGAATATATTCAGGGTATTGGTTTAGAAAACATTGAAGCACATGAAAAAGAATTACTGGAGTATGCTACCCAAAAATTAAAGGCTGTGGATGGGCTGAAAATCATTGGCACTTCAGCTAAAAAAATAAGTGTTATCTCATTTATTTTAGAAAATATTCATCATTACGATGCCGGAATGGTTATGGATAAAATGGGTGTTGCGGTGCGCACCGGGCATCATTGTGCCGAACCAGTAATGCATCGTTTTAATATTGAAGGAACCATTCGCGCATCGTTTGCATTTTATAATACCAAAGAAGAAGTGGAACGTTTATGCGAAGCATTAATGACCGTTAAACAAATGTTTGGTTAAATTGTAATATTATTATGACTTTGCAAGAAAGACAAAACGAAATTATTGAAGAATTTTTGATTTTTGATGACTGGATGGATAAGTACAATTATCTAATCGAATTAAGTAAGAACCTTCCGGTGATAGATCCGAAGTATAAAACCAATGAATACTTGATTGAGGGATGCCAGTCGAAGGTTTGGCTTTATGCCGAGATGGACGGAGACAAGGTGATATTTACAGCAGATAGTGATGCCATTATCACCAAAGGTATTGCTGCTCTATTAGTTCGCGTTTTAAGCGGTTTATCACCTAAAGAAATTATGAATGCCGATTTATATTTTATCGATAAAATAGGATTGCAGCAAAATCTTTCGCCTACTCGCTCAAATGGTTTATTGGCAATGGTTAAACAAATGAAATTGTATGCAATGGCATTCAATGCAAAGATGAATCAGTAAAGGAGGTTAATGATGGAAGAAAATAATTTAATGGCTTTAGAGGCTGAAATTGTTAAAACATTAAAAACAATATACGATCCGGAAATTCCGGTTAATATTTATGATCTGGGATTAATCTATGCCATTGATGTTGATGATGATAACAAGGTTGAAATAAAAATGGCCCTGACAGCACCTAACTGTCCAATGGCGGATCAGTTACTAAATGAAGTGCATGAAAAAACGAATGCCCTTAAAGGAGTTAAAGGAGCCAAAATTAACCTGGTTTTCGATCCTCCCTGGGATAAAAGCATGATGAGCGAAGAAGCGATGTTAGATTTAGGTTTATTGTAGTTATTCCCTTTGCAAAATATCCCCGTATTATCCAATGACTTTTTTTGCTTAAAAAAGATTCCCGTATTTTTGTGTATCTTCGGAATTTAGTGTATAGGTGGCTATTCAATGAATCATATCATTTTTAATACCCGGAAAATCAAACAAAAAGCCCTTGAACTTGGCTTTTCAGCAATTGGCATCTCCAATGCTGACTTTCTGAAAAAGGAATCCAAACAATTAAAAGAATGGTTGGATAATGGTTTTCATGGAGAAATGAAATATATGGAAAACCATTTCGAAAAGCGCGTTGATCCAAGAAAATTGGTCGAAGGAGCAAAATCAGTAATTTCTGTTTTATACAATTATTTTCCCAAAGAGCATCAGCGAAAAGATACTTACCAGATTTCAAAATACGCCTATGGTACAGATTATCATTATGTAGTTAAAGAAAAATTACTTCAGCTACTGGAGTATATAAATACAGAAATAGGAGCGGTTAATGGTAGAGCATTTGTTGATTCAGCGCCGGTAATGGATAAAGTGTGGGCTGCAAAATCTGGTTTAGGCTGGATAGGAAAAAATACTAATTTAATAACCAGGCAATATGGTTCTTTTGTATTTATTGGGGAACTAATTATTGATTTAACCCTGGATTATTCCGGATTGCCACAAAAAGATCTTTGCGGAAATTGTACCAAATGTGTTGATGCATGCCCTACAGGAGCCCTAAAACCTTATCGGTTAGATGCACGAAAATGTATTTCTTATTTAACCATTGAGAAAAAAGGAGAAATACCTTCGGCGTTTGAAGGGAAATGGCACGATTGGATTTTTGGCTGCGATATTTGCCAGGATGTTTGTCCCTGGAACAATAACGCAAGGCCTCATTCCGAATTTCAGTTTAAAATTACAGAGGAGTTAAAAAATTTAAAAAAGGATGACTGGGAGAATATAGATCAATCTACTTTTAAAAAATTGTTTAAGACCTCTGCTGTTGAAAGAACTAAGTTTAAGGGTTTGAAACGGAATATTAATTTTATAAGCGAAAAAAAGCCTTTAACATAAAGGCTAAAGGCTTAGTTTACATAAATATCTGGTTTTAAAATTATAGGTCAGCCCGACACCAAAAACTTCTTTAAACTGAACTTTGGCACCTCGTGGATTCCCTTCATCATCAGATGTTTTAATATCATCATCATAAATAAGATGGGTATTTAGGTTGGCCGATAAATAATCATTGATTTTCATGTTTATAGCTACTTTCGAGTCAATATCTATATTTTGTGGATTTTCAAGATAATTAGTAAATAACCCCAGCGTAGATTTAAGGGTAACATTTTTCATGATTTCCTTGTTAACGCCCATGGTAACAGAACCACCTAACTCTAGCCTTGTTTTTTCGCCGGCATCAACCACAAAAGAGCCTCTTGCAGAGAGTGTGTCGTCCATTACCATGGTTAATTTCCCTGCAACCGGAGAAAGGACAAAATAAAACACTTCACTGGGTTTGTATTCCATACCTAAAGCCCCTTGTAAATAAGCAGGAGCAAAAAACTTGGAAATCACATAACTCGTATCTTCTTCATATTTTTTCCCGTCGTCCATTTGCGTTTTAAAATTTAATAACGCACTTCACATCTGTCCTAAATAATAAAAAAAGATAGCCAATTTAGAGCTCTTGTTTAAAGAGCCCTTATTTTTGTAGTACTAACCAACTAAAATATAAATTGGCTATGAAAACAAATTTAACACTCTT
>JAYEKP010000116.1:0-2647 GCA_034661075.1 Bacteroidota bacterium | reverse complement strand
AATCATCATATTTACCTGAAAGAGGATAAACACTACTACAGTGTACCTTTTCAGCTTACCGGTAAGAAGGTGCTCGTGACTTATACATCGCGCAATGTAGAGGTCTATTTTAACAATCGACGTGTAGCCCTTCACACAAGAAAACCCGCGAAATACCGCTATACGACCAAAGATGAGCACAGGCCCTCGGGGCATAAATTTGTTGCGGAATGGACTCCACGACGGTTCATCAATTGGGCCGCTAAAATTGGCCCTGAAGTACAAGAGTTTGTTACGGCACTCCTCGACAGCAGAAAACATCCCGAACAAGCCTATAAAAGCTGCATGGGACTATTGTCTCTGGCGAAAAAACATGAACCCGATGATTTCATCAAGGCTTGTAAAAAAGCTCTAGCCTTAAACTGCCTCCAGTACAAATTTGTGAAAAACGTCTTGCAAAATAAGGCTTTCGATATGTCAGGTGAAGAACAAATGGAATTATTCAGAATTTCAGAGCACGAAAATCTGCGTGGAAAAGGACATTTTAATTAATAAATAACTGACTATGAACATTACAGCAACTTTAGAAAAACTAAACGCCATGCGTTTGCAGGGGTTTGAACATGCCTATCGTAACATATTGGATAGTGCTATGCAAGAAAAATTCACACCGGATGAGCTGATTGCTCATCTGGTTGAAGCTGAGTTTGATGACAAGTATAATCGAAAATTAAAACGACTCATTAAAGCTGCTAATTTCAAACAGCAGGTAAGCATTGAACAAGTTGATTTTCACCTGCCAAGAACGCTGGATAAAAGCATTGTTCTCAGACTTCAAAGCTGTGACTGGATAAATAAATCCAGGGACTTATTAATTACAGGGGCAACCGGTACAGGCAAATCTTTTTTAGCCAGTGCCTTTGGCATGCAGGCATGTATTAATGAATTGAAAACACTTTATTATACGGCCAATAACCTATTGGATAAAATGTCATACGCTAAAGCTGACGGAACGTATTTTAAAATGCTTGATTCCATTTCAAAAGCAAAACTGCTAATAATAGATGATTTTGGATTGCGCAAAATTGATAATAACCAGTGTAATATGCTGCTGGACATTATTGATGAAAGACACGGCAAAAGCTCAACAATCATTACATCTCAATTACCGGTTAAAAACTGGTACGATTGTTTTGCTGAACCAACCATCGCTGAAGCCATTTTAGACAGGGTGTCAAATAGCTCTTATCGCATCCATTTTGAAGGAACCAAATCGGTACGAAAATTTTTGAATAATAGTGAAGAATAATTTTTAATTTTACACAGAAAATTTTTTCGAGAAAAGTGTCCGGTTATTTCCGGAATGGGTGTCCGCAATCACCGGAATATCCACCTTATTTTTTCAAAGCATGAGCCAGCAAAATTTATTATTAACTTGCGGAATTGCTGTATTAAAAACCAGATTTGTTTCTTACTACATATGCTTTTCATACCAATCTCATTTATTGTTTTACCCAATGTTTTTCTTTAACGCTCCGATTTTCCTTTTTAAAGAAAGGGGCGTTAGCCCTAATATCTTCGTAGCCAATTCAAACAATGGCAATTTAGGGGCGTAGCCCTGATATTTATGCATTATCATACCATTCAAAAAGATATTTTGGATCATAATCCGCATCAAATTTTTTTAAGAATGACAGATATTTTTCTTTAAACGATTGTTTTCTATGGTGTACGGGTTGATTCATCACATATTTCACAACTTTATCAATATGCGACTTTGAATAGGTAAAAGCTCCGTAGCCATCCTGCCATGAGAATTTACCGGGTATGTATTTTTTATTATTTAGCCAGTTTGATGAGCCTGATTTTACCTGTTCCATTAATTTTGACGGGGCAATTGTCGGGTGCATCCCGACAAAAATATGGGTATGATCGGGGTTACAATATATGGCATAGGTTTTACATTTGTGATTGGAAATGATGCCACACATTATTTTTTCCAGTTCATTTCTGAATTTTTCCTGTATAAAACTCTTCCTGCCCTTTACAGAGAATACGTATTGGATGTATAATTGCGTGTACGTGTTTGCCATGTTTTTTAATTTTAGATTTCAGAGCTACGCCCCTTTGTTTTATTTTATACATTTTACGAAGATATCAGGGCTACGCCCCTATGGTTGTATCATCCGTTTCTATTACGAAGATATCAGGGCTAACGCCCCTATGGTTAATATCAAGGGTAGGCCAATACCCCTTTCATTTGTTTGTGTATTTTCTTTTATAAAAATTTTTAAGCTGCGATCAAATATACTTTTGTCAATAAAAATCAGGGGCGTAGCCCTGATCTCTTCATAGCATAATTTGAATGTGAGACAATTCAGGGGCGTTAGCCCTGATATATCTTTTATATTATATGAGCCCGGTCTAAAAAGCATCTTTATTGCCAAACTCTGTGGTGTTTTAAATTATTGAATCCTCATTAACAACGAGTTAACTCCGGTGAAAAATTTAAAACGTCTTGACTTTGACAAAAATATGCTTTTTGAATTAGGCATTTTGTATATACATTAGAAATAGCTAAATTAGGGGAAAGTAATTACAGAAATGGAGAACAAATTTAAAAGTCTTACGATATTTGAGTTTCAAGAACGCTTCCCCGACGATGATG
>JAYEKP010000115.1:0-2648 GCA_034661075.1 Bacteroidota bacterium | reverse complement strand
AGCGAATAACTTTGAACAATTTTTTCTCCATTATTCAGAATAAAATCACCAGCCTGATTAACCCGATATATTTCATTTTTCCATGGCCATAAGATGCTTAATGACCCCAGTATGAAACCTGTTAAGATTGCTATCGTTTGATTTTTAAATTTTTTATAAATCCACGATAAAATATGCGAAAACAGAACTAATCCAGCAACAGCTCCTATTAAAACGGGAAAAAGTATATTCATATTCATTTCATTAACTGCCTGAATCATTACTAACTCATAATTACCCAATAAAATTAATATAAATGATCCGGACAATCCAGGTAAAATCATACTACAAATGGCAACAACACCGCAAATTACAAGATAAAAAAAGGAATCGTTCTGAGTTGCCGGAGTTAAAAACGTTACTGAGAATGCAGTAGCTGTTCCTAAAATAAATATAATAACTACACTCATATTCCATCTGGTAATGGTTTTACCAACATAATAGACAGAAGCAAGGATTAAACCAAAAAAGAAAGCCCAAATATAAATTGGATAGTTTGCAAACAAAAAAGCTAAAAGTTTAGCCAAAGTAACTACACTAACGACCATCCCCACAAATACTGAAAGTAAAAAATACAAATCAGTATATTGGATAAATTCATTAATTTTTCCTTTCACCAATAACCGGAAAGCGGTTCCATTGAATGATTTTATAGCATCAATTATTCGTTCAAAAATTCCTGTAATAAGAGCTATTGTACCTCCTGAAACACCCGGAATAACATTAGCAGCTCCCATGGCAAAACCTTTGAAAAAAAATAATATATGATGAACAATTTTAAAATGCATATTATTAAGATTAAAAAAAACGAAAACTAATTTTTAATAAATTAAGATTTCGTTTTTAGGATATTTTTTCATGTTTTGTTATGGGTTTTTAACTATTTTTTCTTGTTAATACATATTTATTTAATAATTTATTGATCAGTTTATTTTCATTAGCCTCAGGGTAAACAACAAATATTTCAAAATAAAAAATAGAATTTAGTTTTAATCCTTTTTCAAAAAATTTCCCGGCCAGTTCAATATTTCTTGCCAATAAATAACAACCAGCCAACCTGTAATATAATATTGCGTTTTTCTTATTGTCTTTAATCCCTTGGTTTAAAATCTTTATTGCTTTATCATAATTTTTATAAAATATGTACGCATCACTAAGCGCTAAAATAAAATCGGGTTCTGTTGAGTCAATATCATAAGCTTTTTGAAAAGCTTTTAAAGCAAAATTCTTCTTCTCCAACTCATTGTAAAGAGTACCCAAAAGGTAATGATAATCAGGGTTACTCTGATCAATAACCAAAGCTTTTTTAATTAAATTTAGTGCTGTATCGTATTTTTGTATTTGAAACATTACACTAGCTTTCCCAGAAATAGCATCGGCAAAGGACTTGTCTATACCTAAAGCTTTATCGTAATATTTCAATGCCAAATCCATTTGATCCAAATTCTCGTAACAATTGCCAATGTAAGTATAAACTTCCGGGCTATCGTCATCAATATCAATAAATTCCTGGTAATTTAGTATTGCTTGATAGTATTGCTCGTCTGCTGATAAAGCATTTGCAAGGCTGTAATAAGCCAGAGAGAAATCCTGATTAATGGCTATGGCATATTCAAAAGCATCAATGGCTTTTTTATGGTTATCAGCTTTTGTGTATAAAATACCCAAATTATACCATGCATTTTCAGAGAAAGGTTCTTTATCAAGGAATTGATGATAAAATTTTAAACTTTGTTGAATTTCTCCTGCTTTTTCGTAGCAATAAGCAATATCATATAAAAACATGATATTGGAGGGCTCCAGTTTAAAAGCCTTATGTAAATATTTTAAAGCTATCGTATATTTCCCAATCTGTTCAAACTCCTGAGCAATTGTATTAAGCGTATCAACTTTATCTTCTTCAAATGCATTTTCAATCGCTTTATCAAATGCTTTTTCAGCATCATTGTATTGTTCAAGAGCGATGCATGCGGTTCCTTCAAGTAAAAATATTTCAGGATTGGTTGACTCAATTTTTTCTATTCCTTTAATAATACGTAATCCTTGAGCAGCAAATCCTTTATCGATATATACCTGGGCTTTTTTTAACTGAATTGCTATGGATCCCGGATGTTGTTTACAGGCAAATTTTACAACATTTAATGCATTATTTGCTTTATTGGTTTCCATATAATAGTCAATAATATTTTCAAATTCATAAACATCAAAAAAATATTGATGCTTATTATTTATCATATCCTCATAACGATTCACCAGTTCGTTATATTCATCACCAAAAAAATTTTCAAATTCTTCCTTCATACACTCTTTAAAATTATGGCTGCAAAACTACTAATTTTTGTATGGAAATAAGTGAATCTATTTTATTTTTTGTTTAATAATTTTGCGTTGATAAAATTGATTGATAATCATTCATTAACTCATTTTTGTATTGGATTAATTCATCCAAAAGTTCCTTATCGGCCATCTCTTTTTCTAATAATTCGGAATAATAATTTAAATCTTCTAAAAATTGATTTGCAATACGTGAATTTTTATTATTTACCCCGTTATTTTTTATTTTTTGGGTTAACTCTTTTAAGCCGAAATAAGCATCATTAAAATAAATT
>JAYEKP010000114.1:0-13682 GCA_034661075.1 Bacteroidota bacterium | reverse complement strand
AATTTGTTTTCATAGCCAATTTATATTTTAGTTGGTTAGTACTACAAAAATAAGGGCTCTTTAAACAAGAGCTCTAAATTGGCTATCTTTTTTTATTATTTAGGACAGATGTGGTTTATTGTATCACATCTTTGGTTTTAATCAGATTTTTATGCACTAATTTAAAATTTCAAATTGCTATGTTTCATCCAAAATCTAAAAATTTCATATATTAGTGCTCGTTCATCAAAAAAATTAAAGCTATGGAATACAATGTACAACTTTTAGTAGTAATGATCACCTATATTTCGCTTTTAATTTTATGGGGAGTGTATCAGGGCAGGAAAGTAAAAACCAGTTCAGATTTTGCTATTGCCGGACGTAATTTACCGGGTTGGGTTGCTGCTTTATCCGAACGTGCTACTGGCGAGTCATCCTGGGCATTGCTTGGATTGCCTGGTGCAGCGTATGCAACCGGATTGTTGGAAATTTGGACGGCTGTTGGTTGTGTTGCAGGTATTATTACCGCATGGGCGCTTATTGCCTGGCGATTAAGAGACGAAGCTGAAAAATACGAAATTGATACTTTTACCCAGTATATTTCCCGCAGACATGGGGAAATAGGAAAGTGGATTCGTATTGTTGGAAGTTTTACCATTGTATTTTTCTTTTTCTTTTACGTGGGCGCTCAATTTTTAGGCGGTGGAAAAACGTTGCATACCATGTTCGATATCAAGCCTGAATATGGAATGCTGCTAACGGCTGCGATCATTATTCCTTATACCATTTATGGTGGGTTTAGAAGTGTCGTTTATACCGATGTTGTTCAAGCAGTAGTGATGATTGCTACCCTGGTATTAGGACCCATTGTAGGATTAATTTATGTTTCGAATCATCCGGAATTATTTGCTTCGAATATTACGGAAGCATTACAATTAGCCGGACCCGAATATAGTTCAATGACAGGTGGATTAACAGGGTTTCTTGCTGGAGTAGCTATTGTTGGCGGGTTTAGTTGGTTCTTTGGGTATTTAGGTGGACAACCCCAGTTAAGTATGCGGTTTATGGCGATTCATAGTTCAAAACAGGCTAAAAGAGCTCGGAATGTTGGTATTGCTTGGACAGTTATTGCTTATATTGGTGCTTTAATGATTGGTTGGCTTGGAATAGCTATTTTTGGGCCAACAGGCCTTGCAGACCGGGAATATGTTATGCCAGCAGTATTATTGGAAATTTTCCCACCGGCAATTGCTGCTGTTTTAATTACCGGTGCCATTGCTGCTATGGTTTCAACTGCTGATTCATTATTAATTCTTTCGGCAACCGAATTTTCTGAAAATTTATTGCGTGAGAGAAAAGATGGCGACAAAAAGAAAAAACTTACAAGACATCGTATCGTAACGGCAGGATTAGCTATTATTGCCTTGTTTATTGCTTATGTTGCTCCATCTGATTATATATTTACGTTAGTGAGTTATGTTTGGGCTGGGATAGGAGGCACTTTTTCTGTGGTTATTTTGTTAACCTTATTCTGGAAAAAATACCACGGCAGAGCTGTACTGCTTACAATAATTACCGGACTCGTTTTTACCATTATCTGGATTCAAACCGGGATGGACGAAAAAGTTACTTCACGATTACTTACCTTTATTGTAGCCTTATTTGTTGCTGTAGCAGGTACTTATTTAATCCCTCCTAAACAAGATTAAAACCTAAAAAATGATTTGTAAAAGCCCGGAAAAATTTTTCCGGGCTTTTTGATATTTATAAAAAATTTTTATAAATTTGTTTTACATTGTAAAACATTGTTGTATATTTGAAAAAACAACCTAATTATGACCTATTTTATTGATGTAAAAGAAAAAGCTGATTTAAAATCGAAGTATCGTCAATTATCGCTTCTTTATCATCCGGACAGGGGTGGTGAAGTTGAGAAGATGCAAGCCATTAATGAAGAATACAACATGCTGAAAAAATCGTTTGGTATTTTTCCCAGAAGACTACAGGAGGTTCAAGTGGGAAATTTTGTTTTTGTAAATCAGTCTCTTTGCATGGTTTTTAAGGTGGAATCCAAATTATTTTATGCCAAATCTTTTCGAACAGGGAAGGTAGCAATGTTTGCAAAAGATACGGGTTATGGGGTGTTTAATTTTAAAGTGAGAGCCCATGTCAACTAAGGAAGAGGAAAATAACCAGCATAAAATTCATACCGGATTCAGGCTTTCGAGAACAAACTATAAACTTTTAGAAGAGCTTGAAAATGAATTGGGAATTAATAAGACAAGTGTTATTAATTTAATTTTAGCATTGATAAAAAACGATAAAAAGGTTCTGGTTAATCTTTTTAAATCAGCCATAAATAGTAAATAGTTCAATTAAATTTTTTCTTATTTTTACACGATATTTATAACGTTTTTTGGTTTAAGATCATTTACTTCACAAAAAACTTTCTATTTTTGTACATAAATTATATTTTTTGCGTATAAGAAAATACGGTTAATTTATTTAGTTCATGAATTCATTAAAGATAGAAGGTACTACATTTACTCCAGAAATTAATTTTGATATAGATAATAATACCTTAAGTTTCCTAAAGGTATCCAAACCTGCTAATGCCATTGAATTTTATCAACCGGTTTTTGAATTTCTGGATAATTTTGAGAAAGAAAAGGTAAAAGCAAAAGTGGTACAAGAGTTGATTATAGATTTTAAATTCGACTATTTTAATACGGCCACCGCAAAAATTTTATATGAACTGCTTGCAAAATTTAAGCGCATAAAAAAACAAGGAGTTGATATTGTTATTAAGTGGTTTTATCACGAAGAGGATGAAGATTTGTTGGAAGAAGGGCAAATGATGGCTGAAGCCGTGGGATTGGATTTTAAATTTATCACCTTAACGGAGAGCAATTAAAGAATACAAGTAAAATAAAAATAAAAAAGCCCTTGAAAATCAAGGGCTTTAGTGTTTTTAATGCGGTCTGGACGAGACTCGAACTCGCGACCCCATGCGTGACAGGCATGTATTCTAACCAACTGAACTACCAGACCATATTTTATAAGAACTTTTTAGCTTTGTTTTGTAAGCCTTCTGTTTTATTGCGTTGCAAAAATAGCGTATATTTTTTATCAACCAAAAGTTTTACTTAAAATTTTTCAAAAAAAATACATTTTTTTTATTGAGTTTCGTAATGTTCAAAAATACTGAAATTTACGCCTCCATATTTTCTTTGTTCTTTAAATCCTTTTTGGTTTGAAAAGTTTGTCTTATCCCCGTGTTCAACAATTAACCAACCATTTTCTTTGAGAATTTTAAAATCAAAAATAAATTCCGGAATAGATTCTAATTCTTCTAAATCATAGGGGGGATCGGCAAAAATAATATCGAATTGTTCATTACATGATTTTATAAACCGGAAAGCATCTGTTTTTATTGATCTTATTTGTGTTAAACCAAGATTGTCGATTGTTTTTTTTATAAAGGCCTGATGCTTGAAATTTTTCTCGATAGAGATTACACGAAAGCATCCACGAGAAGCAAATTCGTAAGAGATACTTCCAGTGCCTGAAAAAATATCTAAGACAGTTAATTCCGAAAAATCAAAATAATTATTTAATATGTTAAATAAATTTTCTTTGGCAAAGTCGGTAGTTGGCCTTGCTTTGAAATTTTTAGGCGGGGTAATTATTCTCCCTTTATGTGTGCCGCTTACTATTCGCAATGGATTAAGTTAAATAAATTAGTAAATGTATGATGTGGAATCTTGTTAAACGTATAACTATAAGTAAAATCTTCCGGCCGTGAATCGAATTTAATAGTTTTGATAAATTTGTTTAGTGTTTGATATTGCTCTGAATCTTTTTGTATCATCCCACTTAATATAATTTCTATATTTTCTATATCCAGTTTATTTTGTTCTAATGCATAAAGTATAAAGTAAGCCATTTCTGCAGCTGTTGTTAATTTAAAATTATTACAAAATTGGATTTGTCCATTTTTGATTACTGCAAACTCAAAAAAATCTTGTTGAATATTCACAAAACCTTTTGTTTGTTCCGAATGGTGTTTTTGAATGATATGATTAATAAAAGGTATTTGTTGATTGTAAAATGCTATTTGTGGATATTTTTTAATAAAAAGTGCTGCTATAAGGTTAGGGACAATAAAAGTACTTACAATATCATTATATTTTAAGGGTTTATAATGAATTTCATCCAGATCGTCAAGGGAATGAGTTAACTCAATAAGTGGTTTTAATTTATTTTTATTAAATAATTGATCGGGTATAAGTGTATTTTTTCTAGACAGCCAGATTAATTTTACATTTTTAAATGACTGGTTAAGTATAGTATGATTATTCAAAAAATTTTCTAATTCATTTAAATAATCATCAAATAAAGGATGAGGTTTAAAATTATAATGCTCAAGTACAATATATTTATTCCTTACCGAATCTAGTATACAAAAAGAAAGTCCATTCAGGCTAACCTGAATGGACAAGTGATATGATTGAGTTAAATTTAGATCTAATGTTTCATCAACAAAAGCAACGTTTTGCATAAATTCATTTTCTTATTCCCAGTTACCAGCATTATTATTTGGTTGAATAATATCACCAACTTTTACGCCAGGGAAATTATTGGCATTTTTCATTCTTTCGTTCAGGTTAATGATTAATTGTTCATCTAAACCATGTAATAATACATCATTATGAACTTTGGCTTCAAAAACATTAACTTTGGTATTGGAAACGTCAACTTTTGCAGCTGCCATTTCAATTGTATCTCCTTCAGTAAAAGGAACTTTCCATAATTTCTTAGCAGGAAAATTTTGGCTAAATAATGTATCTTTAATGGCTATTCGGATAGTATCCCTTTTTATTAATCCTTCTTGTACGGCAATGGCTTCTGTCCATCCTTGTTCTAAAAGCTCATCTGATAAACTACCTTCTGCTTTTACAACTTTCATCGAATCGTTTTCAATAAAGTTGATTAAAGTATCAAAACTTCCGGTAAAACGTCCGTATTCGTCTTTAAATGCAAGTTGGGCAGTTCGAATGTCTTTCATTTTTTGAATGGTTGCCTCATATCTTTTATCTTTTTCCTTATTGAAACGAATAGGAGTTTGAATACTTTCCCAAATTAAGTATGCTAAAACTACAATAGCAATTGCTAATACGATTTGAATTACTTTTTTCATTTTGATCGGTTTTATTTTATATGTTTGTCTGCAAATTTAAAAGAAAAAATTAAATATTAAATTTTAAATTCATATAATTTAACGTAAAATGTTAAAGGATCATATTAAAAGTAAAATATTAGATGAGTTAAAATTAAATCCTACTAAAGGGCAAGCAGATTTAATTGATAAATTGGCTGCTTTTATTTTATCGGATGATCCAAATGCAATATTTCTTTTAAAAGGTTATGCAGGTACCGGGAAAACAACTATAATTAGTGCATTGGTTAAGGCTTTTCGTGATTTTAAAATTAAATCTGTGTTACTTGCACCTACTGGCAGAGCAGCTAAAGTTTTATCCTCTTATGCCAATAAAAGTGCTTATACCATTCATAAAAAAATTTATCGACAAAAATCTTCGAAGGATGGATTTGGAATTTTTGTGCTAGATACGAACCTGCATTCGCAAACATTTTTTATTGTCGACGAAGCCTCAATGATATCGAATACTTTTACAGATGTTTCAATTTTTGGTTCGGGAAGGTTGCTCGATGATTTAATTCATTATGTTTATAATCAGAAAAATTGTAAATTAATACTTATTGGCGATACGGCACAATTACCTCCCGTTGGGATTGATATTAGCCCAGCCCTGGATCAAAAGCAATTAGCTTCTTTTCATTTGAATGTAGTAGAACATCAATTATCTGAAGTTGTACGCCAGGTAGAAGATTCGGGAGTGCTTTTAAATGCTACTAAAATTCGAAATTTAATTTTAAAGAAGAATTATCAATTTCCGAAGTTTGAATTGAATCATATGGACGATATTCAGCCAATTTCGGGAAATGAATTGATTGAGATAATATCTGATTCGTATGATAAATATGGAATTGAAGATTCTATTATTATTACACGTTCCAATAAAAGGGCAAATCAGTATAATAAGGGTATTCGAAATCAGATTCTATGGTACGAAGAAGAAATTGCGGTTGGCGATTTAATTATGGTGGTTAAAAACAATTATTATTGGCTGGAAGATAATGATAAAGTTGACTTTATTGCCAATGGTGATATTGGTAAAATTGTACAGATTAAGAAATATGATGAACGTTATGGTTTTCGTTTTGCCGATATTGTATTACAATTGATTGATTATGATAATCTGGAAATAGAATGTAAAATTATACTTGATACATTGGATATTAATTCTGCATCCTTATCATCGGAAGATAATAAAAAATTATTTTACAGTGTTTTAGAAGATTATAAGCAATTGAAAACCAAGAAACAGCAATATAAAGCTGTAAAAGAAGATGATTTCTTTAATGCGTTACAGGTCAAGTTTTCATATGCCATAACATGTCATAAGGCCCAGGGGGGACAATGGAAAAGCGTATTTATTGATCATGGATATTTGCACGAAGAGATGTTAAACAAAGAATATTTTAGGTGGCTTTACACCGCTTTTACGCGTCCGATAGAAAAATTATACCTGGTTAATTTTCATAAACAATTTTTTTACGATGAGGATTTATAATCCTTTATTTATGGTTGATTTTTCAGTGCATGAGTCTGATTCTATTTGAATAGTTATATGATCTATTCCGAAATCTTTATGTAAAATATTTTCTAAATCGAACCGAACCTGATCGGCTTGTTCAATGGTTAGATTATTGATTAATTCGGCGTGGCATTGAAAATGGATAATGTTATCGCTTAATCTCCAGGAATGGATATGGTGTATATTTTTTATTTCAGGATGATTCTCTAGTTGTTTTTTTACTTCAGGAATATCCAAATTCCCGGGGCTGGCTTGCATCAAAATTTCCGTTGTTTCTTTAAGTATGCCCCAGGTGCCGCGTATAATTATGATTCCAATAATCACTGTTAGTAAAGGGTCTACCCAGGTTATGTTGAAAAAATAAATTAAAACCGAACCTATAATTACACCAACCGATGATAATGTGTCTCCTAAAAGATGTAAGTAAGCTGCTTTTACATTTAAGTTATGCGACGAATCTTTATGCAATAAAAGTACAGAAATTAAATTCCCGGCTAGACCAATGGTAGCTACTATAAACATTAATTTTGTACCAATAGGTTCCGGATTTAGGAAACGTTGATATGCTTCATAAAACAGATAAAGAGAAATGGCCACTAACACGACAGCATTGAAAAGTGCTGCCAGAATTTCGATTCTTTTATAGCCAAATGTTTTTTTTACGTTTGATTCTTTTTTGCCTGCCAACATGGCGATATAGCTGATAATGATAGCCAGCGTATCGCTTAAATTATGAACCGCATCGGAAATTAAAGCCAGGCTGTTGGATAGAATTCCTCCAACAAATTCGGCAATGGTAATGCCGGCATTTAATACAATGCTAATAAAAAGATTTTTTTTATTGGGCTCTATATTATGATGATGACTTGAAACCATAGCTTATAAACACATTAGTAATTCAAAAGTTTACGTTATTTATTTAATTTTATATATAAATCTGAAACTTGAAATGCCGAAATGATCAAAATTTTCAATTTTGTAATCAGTTCGAGCATCCACGAAAAACAAGCAAATTAAAAATTTGTGTTTTTCGGGACATGAAACCATGCCTCCGGCAGGTAAACCTGAAATCTGAAACCTGAAACCTGAAACCTGAAATCTGAAATCTGAAATCTGAAATTAAACTATTCTCCAATTATTTTAATTAGAATTCGTTTCCTTCGTTTTCCATCAAATTCGCCATAAAAAATCTGCTCCCATGGGCCAAAATCCAGCTTTCCTTCAGTAATAGCAACAACCACTTCGCGTCCCATAATAGTACGTTTTAAGTGAGCATCGGCATTATCTTCAGCATAATTGTGCTTGTACTGATCGTATGGTTTTTCCGGAGCTAATTTTTCCAGCCATTTTTCAAAATCTTCGTGCAAACCACTTTCATCATCATTAATAAAAATCGAACTGGTAATATGCATCGAATTAACAAGTACCAATCCTTCTTTTACTCCACTCTTCTTTAATACTTGTTCAACTACAGGAGTAATGTTTATTAATTCTCTTCTACTGTTGGTGTTAAACCAAACTTCTTCTCTGTAAGATTTCATATTTGATATTTTTTCCAATTTCTAATTTTAAATCACTAATTATTAATTCCTAAATCTTTAATGATTTGATCGATTTTTTCATCCAGTTGTTTATTTACTTTTTCAAAATCTTTTTTTCTTTCCAGCTTTTTGTTTACACTGAAATAGAATTTAATTTTTGGCTCGGTACCCGAAGGACGAATGGATATTTTTGAACCGTCTTTTAAAATAAATTGTAATACATTTGATTTGGGTAAGTTAATTTCATAACGTAGATGACTTAACTGGTCGAATGTTTTTTGTTTCAAAAAATCATGAATTAGCATTACATTCGATTTGTTAACGGTTTGTGGCGGATTGTTTCTAAAGTTATCCATCATTTTTTTAATCTCTTCTTCGCCCGCTTTTCCTTTTTTTACGATTGATATCAGTTTTTCTTTATAAAAACCGAAATCAGCATAAATATCAATCAATTGTTCGTAAAGAGTTTTTTCGTTATTTTTTATATATGCAGCCGTTTCGGCTAATAGAGCACACGACATTACGGCATCTTTATCACGTACAAATTCTCCAGCCAGATAACCATAACTTTCTTCACCACCACCAATAAATATTTTTTTTCTTTCGTTTTGTTTTATGATATCGGCGATATATTTAAACCCTGTTAAAACATCGTAATACTGAACGCCAAATTTTTCTGCTATTTCTGCTAGTATTTCAGAAGTAACAATGGTTTTAACAATATATTCACGGCCTTTTATTTTTCCTCTTTCTTTCCATTGGGTGATTAAGTAATGGATGAGTAAGGTTGCTGCCTGGTTGCCATTTAGAAGTATAAAATCGTTTTTTAAATTTTTAATAGCAATACCAACTCTGTCACCATCAGGGTCAGTTCCCATAACAATATCAGCATCAACAGCTTTAGCTTTTTTTAATGCTAATTCCATGGCTGCCGGTTCTTCCGGATTAGGCGATTTTACCGTGGGGAAATTTCCATCGGGAGTATTTTGTTCTTCAACTATATCAACATTCTCAAAACCAAATGCTTTTAGGGCTTTTGGAACTAAATCAACAGCTGTGCCATGAATTGGAGTAAATACAATTTTCAGATCCTTATTCTTTTTTATTATATCAGGATTAAGTGATAGTTTCTTAATCTGTTTAATATATTCATTATCAATTTTTTCTCCTATCTCTTTCACATGGGTAAGCTCATGGTCAAACCGGATGTCATCAATTGATTTGATTTTTTGTACTTCGGTAATTATATTTTTATCGTGCGGACTGATAATCTGGCCGCCATCCTCCCAATATACTTTGTATCCATTATATTCTTTAGAATTATGTGATGCAGTAATAACAATTCCACTCTGACATCCTAAATTGCGGATAGCAAAAGATAATTCGGGGGTTGGTCTTAATTTATCAAAAAGATAAACTTTTATTCCATTGGCGGAAAATACACTGGCTGTTTTTTCTGCAAATAAACGGCTATTATTTCTGGAATCGTAAGCTATGGCCACTTTAATTTCTTTTTTACCGGCAAACTGTTGTTTAAGATAATTGCTTAAACCCTGTGTAGCCATTCCAATGGTATAAATATTTACCCTGTTTGTTCCAATGCCCATTATTCCTCGTAAACCACCCGTTCCAAATGCTAAATCTTTATAAAACGATTCAATCAATTCATTTTCATCGTTTTCAATCATGTATTTAATGCGTTCTTTCGATTCATTATCAATGATCGTTGAATGAAGCCATTTTTGTGCTTTCTCGTTTACTTGCTGCATTAAATCCTTATCAGTCATCTTTTTAGTTTTTAAAATTGCAAAACAAAATTATAAAAATTGTATGATTTTAAATATTTCTTTTTTTTTAGATTTCCATAAAGAAATCATCAAGGCTTTCTTGCCAATGAGGGATATCTATATTATATACCGATTTTATTTTGTTTTTGTTCAAAACACTGTAAAATGGCCTTTGGGCAGGAGTTGGGTAATCTTTGGTTTCTATTGGGTTAATGGTACATTTCGAATAGGATTTTAAAGCAATTGCCCTGGCAAAATCATACCAGCTGCAAACTCCTTCGTTAGAGTAGTGATATATGCCGGGTTTAAAATTGTTATTGATCTCGGATTGTTCAATTATTTTGAAAATAGCAGAAGCCAAATCTCTGGCATAAGTAGGTGTTCCAACCTGATCAAAAACTACATTTAGCTCTTCTCGTTGGTTGCATAAGGTATGAATGGTTATGGCAAAGTTTTTACCAAACGATGAATACAACCATGATGTTCTAATAATAATTGTTTCGGGATAGTTTAATGCAATCTTTTCTCCTTCTAATTTTGATTTGCCATAAACCGAATTGGGATTTTCCGGCATATCCTCGGTATAAGGGATAAATGATTTTCCATTAAAAACATAATCGGTAGAAATATGAATAAATTTTATGTGATAAGGTTTTATGGCACTGATTATATTTTCAACACACTGAGCATTGATTTTGTAGGCTTTTTCAGCTTCCTTTTCGGCCAGATCAACATTCGTATATGCAGCACAATTAATTACATAATCGATGGTATTATCCTGGAAAAATTTTTTTATGAACACACTGTTTGATATATCGAGTGTGTCGATATCTGTAAAAATAAAATTAGCCTGCTTTTCGCCAATTTGATTGTACTTCTTATTTACTTCTTTAATCTCGCTGCCCAGTTGTCCACTGGCTCCTGTAACCAGAATGTTTATCATACAATTATTTATTTAAAAATAAAAATTTTTTTCTGCTTCATTAAATGTGGGTAAAACTTTATCTTTACAGGAAAGAATCGATTTTTCGGGTTCTACTTTCCAGTCAATTCCAAGCTCTGGATCATTATATTTTATTCCTCTTTCCGAATCTTTATGATAAAATTCATCTGTTTTGTAAAGCACAATAGCTTTTGGGCTTAATACTGAAAATCCATGGGCAAAACCTTTGGGGATAAATAGTTGAAATTTATTTTCTTCAGAAAGCTCTATGCCAAAATGTTTTCCATAGGTTGCTGAATTTTCTCTAATATCGACAGCAATATCATAAATTTTCCCTTGTAAAACTCTAACTAGTTTCGCTTGTGCATATGGCGCCAGTTGGTAATGTAAACCTCTTATGGTTCCATATTCTGATAAAGACTGATTATCCTGAACAAATTCTATATCACCCAATAAATTTTTTAATACTTTTTTATTATAGCTTTCGAAAAAATAGCCTCTGGAATCTTCAAAAATTTTGGGTTTAATTATTTTTAATCCTTGTATATCCGTTTCTTTTACTTCCATAATAATTTATTCATTAGCTATTTTTAATAAGTATTCTCCGTATTGATTATTTTTTAAATCCTCTCCAAGTATAATTAATTGTTGTTTATTAATAAATCCTTTTTTGAAAGCAATTTCTTCTACGCAGGCAATTTTTAATCCTTGCCTTTGCTCAATGGTTGTAATATAATTTGAAGCTTGTAAAAGGCTTTCATGGGTTCCGGTATCGAGCCATGCAAAACCACGTCCTAACAATTCAACTTTTAACCGGTTTTCTTTTAAGTACAAGCGATTTAAGTCTGTAATTTCCAGTTCGCCACGTTTACTTGGTGTAAGTTTTTTTGCTTTTTGAACTACATCATTCGAATAAAAATATAATCCGGTTACGGCATAATTAGATTTTGGTTTTTCGGGCTTTTCTTCGATGCTGAGTACCTTCCCGGAATCATTAAATTCAACAACACCATAACGTTGCGGATTGTTAACATAATATCCAAATACAGTAGCTCCGTCTTTTAGTTCTGAAGCTTGTGTTAGAATGTTACTAAATCCGTATCCATAAAAGATATTATCGCCCAAGATGAGACATACATTGTCCTTGCCAATAAATTTTTCTCCAATAATAAAAGCCTGGGCTAATCCGTCGGGCGAAGGTTGTATTTCATAGGTTAAATGAATACCTAACTGATTCCCGTTTCCCAATAAATTTTTATATAAATGAATATCTTTTGGTGTAGAAATAATTAAAATATCACGTATCCCTGCTAACATTAAAACAGAAAGTGGATAATAAATCATCGGTTTGTCGTAAATCGGGATTATCTGTTTTGATATGCTTTTCGTAATAGGGTAGAGTCTTGTTCCAGCACCTCCGGCTAGTATTATTCCTTTCATAGTTTTAATTCATTTTTAAAGTATTCGATCGTTTTTATTAATCCATCTTTTAACTGGGTTTTAGGTTCCCAGTGATTTAATAATTTTTTTGCCAGCGAAATATCCGGTTGTCTTTGAACAGGGTCATCTTCTGGTGGTGGTAAATATGAAATTTTAGATTTTGATCCCGTTAAATCAATAATTTTATTGGCTAAACCGAGCATGGTGAATTCTTCTGAATTCCCTATATTTATAGGCATTGTAATATTGTCATCGGTACTCATTAATCTTATGAGTGCTTCTATTAAATCGTCAACATATTGAAAACTACGTGTTTGTTTCCCATCGCCAAAGATGGTAATATTTTTGTTTTTTAGAGCTTGTACAATAAAATTAGAAACAACCCGTCCGTCATTCATACTCATTTTGGGCCCATACGTATTAAAAATTCGTGCTATTTTTATGCGTACATTATTTTGATGATGATAATTAATAAAGAGCGATTCAGCACATCTTTTTCCTTCATCATAACAGGATCGTGGCCCGATAGGATTACAGTTCCCCCAATAATTTTCTGTTTGCGGATGTATTTCCGGGTCGCCATAAACTTCACTGGTTGAGGCTTGCAGAATTTTAGCTTTAATTCTTTTCGCTAATCCCAACATATTTATTGATCCCATTACAGATGTTTTTATTGTTTTTATGGCATTATACTGGTAATGGATGGGGGAAGCGGGGCAGGCTAAATTGTAAATTTCATCTACTTCAATATAATAAGGCATGGTAATATCGTGCCTTACTAATTCAAAGTATGGGTTTTTTAAAAGATGTATAATATTTTGTTTGGTTCCGGTAAAATAATTGTCTAAACAAATTACCTCGTGGCCTTCATTCAGTAACCTTTCACACAAATGCGAACCTATAAAACCGGCACCTCCTGTCACTAAAATTTTTTTCATCTATACATTTATATTTTATTGCTAATGTAAAATCCTTTTGTTACAAAATAACTAAAAAGGTTAAATGAAAGGGTAAAGATAATAAAAGCATATCCAAATTACATCACTATATTTCCTTTTTTGTTTTGTATAATAACCAAACTTTGTATTAATTATTTTTATGGTTTTGTCAGCAAATGATATTCCTTGTAAGCTTCCCCAAAAACTGGACAGTTTAAAAGTAGACAAAAATTGTTAACTTTAAACTGTAATTATGAAAAGAAAAAGATTTACCCCCCAACAAATTGCCTCCATACTCAAAGAGTATGATAATG
>JAYEKP010000113.1:0-13747 GCA_034661075.1 Bacteroidota bacterium | reverse complement strand
CGTTGGTTAAATCACCCCCTTTTAAATAAATAATTCCATTGGGTAATTCATTTTTAAAATTTTCGTTAATTTTATTCTTCACCCAATGGTAAAATACCGGTAAAGATGTTACTGCGCGGCTGACAATAAAATCATATTTTGATTTTAGTTTTTCTGCCCGAATTTGTTCTGTATGGCAATTTTTTAATTCGATGGAATTGGCAATTTCATTTACCACATAAATTTTTTTGGCAATTGAATCTACCAGATGAAAATGGCAATTTGGGAAAAGTATTGCCAGTGGGATACCAGGGAAACCTCCACCTGTGCCAACATCTAATATTTGGGTATTCGGTACAAAATCTATGATTTTAGCAATTGCCAATGAATGTAAAATGTGTTTTTCATACAGATAATTAATATCTTTTCTCGAAATCACATTTATCTTACTGTTCCAATGTGTATAAAGATTTTGCAGTAATTCAAACTGTTTATATTGATTTTCGGTTAAAGCAGGAAAATATTTTTGGATAATTTCCATGCGAATTAATTATTTAATATTAGGATTGCTGTTTTTAAGAATATTAAAAAGTAATTCACGAGCTCTAAATAACTGGGCTTTAACAGTTCCAATAGGTAATCCTAGTTCATTGGCAATTTCATTGTACGAATACTCTTTAAAGTATCTTAACTCAACAAGTGTTCTATAGCGTGGTTTTAGTTTGCTTACAACATTACGTGTTAATGCCATTCGTTGGCTTTTTATCATATCTTTCTCTGGGTCAAGGGAATCTGATTGCAATGGAGCCGTTATATTTTCTTGTTCATCGGAAGAGTGGTCGAGAGAAATTAAGTTAGCTTTTTTCTTTCGAATAAAATCAATACAGTTATTGGTTGCAATTTTAAAAAGCCATGTTGAAAAGGCATAATTTGGGGTATATTGTGCTATGTTTTTAAATGCTTTGCCAAAAGCTTCTATGGTAAGGTCTTCAGCATCACTTTTGTTATTTACCATTTTTAAGAGCATGTAATAAATAGCATCTTTATATCTGCCTAATAATTCGGCATACGCTTTTTCATCACCATTCACAGCAAGCCTTACCAGCTTGTAATCATGTTTTGCTTTATCGGATAGATTCGGATTTATCTCCATTGATTGTTCTTTGTTGTAAAAAAATTAGAAATTACAAAAGCTATACCGAACCAGGGTAAAACTATATCATAAAAAAACGAAGGTAATAATAAATTTTTTTCCTTTAGCTTTTTCATGGTAACTTTGAAAATAGTTAATTGTAAAATGCTTCTAAAAATAAATAGAATAAGTATATAAAGATAAAATTCAGTAAATAAAGTTAGTGATAAAATAAAGAAAATGTAATAAAAAATACGACTACTTTGTTCTAAAAACAATCTCCATTTGGCTCCAAACCGGTATAACTTGCCAGTTGTAGTGTGTCTTTTCTTTTGTTTAAACCAATCGGAAAATCGAGTTTCGGGCTCAGATTCTGTTTTTGCTTCGGATGATATTTCTACGGCTGTATTCTTTTTATTAGCTACCTGATTTACAAACAGATCATCATCCCCTGAATCAAGTTGATGGTGCTTTGCAAAGCCTTTGTTTTTAAAAAATAAACTTTTTTTGTAAGCAAGGTTGCGTCCAACGCCCATATATGGTTTTCCAGCTATAGCATACGAAAAATATTGAATAGCTATGAATAACGTGTCGAATCGAATGAGATTATTTAAAATACTTTTTCTTGTTTTATACCCACCATATCCCAATACTAATGACTTTTGCCCGGTAAATTTAGATTGCATTCTTTCAATCCATTTATTGCTTTCGGGTTTGCAATCTGCATCGGTTAAAAGTAACGTTTCATTTTGGGCTGCTTTAATGCCTACGGTTAATGCCAGTTTTTTATTGTGTATAAATTTGTCATCTTTTTTTATTGTAGTTACTTTCAGGTGTTTATATTTTTTTTGTAATCGTTCAAGAACAAACTCTGATTCGTCTTCGGAACAATCATTAACAACAATGATTTCGTAATCAGGGTAGTCCTGATTTAATACGGACGGTAAATTTTTTTCAAGATTTTTTTCTTCGTTTCGTGCACAAATAATAACCGAAACAGGTTCTTTTTGTGTAGTCCTGTGTTTGTTTTTTTTGTAAAAAAGGATACGTGAAAAATAAAAAAGGTAAAAATAAATTTGTATTAAAAAAGTAATTCCAAATAACAATAACACAAAATAAAGAGGGTGTTCCAGTAAAAAATTTAACTCAGCCATAGTTTTAGGATTAAAATTTATAAAAGTTAAAAAGCAATTTTATTAAAGTTTTTTTTGTTAAACAAGATTTGTAATCTTAAGAAATGAATAATTTATTCACAATTGGTTATCTTTGAGCCGAAAATTGAAGATATGAAATTTGACGTTAACGCATTTGATGGGAATAGTAAGGCAAGAGCTGGAATTATTGAAACTGACCACGGACCAATAAAAACACCAATTTTTATGCCCGTTGGAACTGTAGGAAGTGTTAAGGGTGTAAATCAACGCGATTTAATTAATGATGTAAAGGCTCAAATTATTTTAGGTAATACCTATCATCTTTTTTTACGTCCCGGAATTGAAACGCTTGAGTTAGCCGGTGGATTACATCAATTTATAAGTTGGGATAAACCCATTTTAACCGATAGTGGAGGTTATCAGGTTTTTTCTTTGGCAGAAAATCGAAAATTAAAAGAGGATGGAGCTCATTTTAGTTCACATATTGATGGATCAAAACATATTTTTACACCAGAAAACGTAGTTGATATACAGCGAGTAATTGGTGCAGATATTGTTATGGCTTTTGACGAATGTACTCCTTTTCCGTGCGATTATAACTATGCAAAAAAATCGATGCAGTTAACCCATCGTTGGTTAGAGCGAGGAATAAAACGATTTGATGAAACCGAACCTCTGTATGGACATAAACAAACCTATTTCCCTATAGTACAAGGGAGTGTGTATAAAGATTTGCGTATTGAATCGGCCAATACTATTGCTTCCTATGATCGAGATGGCTATGCCATAGGAGGGTTATCTGTTGGCGAACCTGTTGAGGAAATGTATGACATGATTGAGGTGGTTAATGAAATTTTACCGAAAAATAAACCACGATATTTAATGGGTGTTGGTACCCCTGTTAACATTTTAGAAGGTATTGCACGAGGAGTTGATATGTTCGATTGTGTTATGCCAACTCGTAATGGACGAAATGGAATGTTATTTACCAGGGACGGTATTATTAATATTAAAAATGTAAAATGGAAAAATGATTTTACCCCGATCGAAAAAAATGGAGCGTCTTTTGTTGATGAAAGTTTTTCAAAGGCTTATTTGCGGCATTTAATTGTTTCCAAAGAAATTTTAGGGGCACAAATTGCCAGTTTACATAATTTAAGCTTTTATTTGTGGTTGGTTACCGAAGCTAGAAATAGAATAATAGATGGTTCTTTTGCTGTATGGAAGAGTGATATGATACAAAAACTTGCAGTAAGGTTATGAGATTTTTGGGATTCAAAAAAATTGACATTTATATTATTAAGAAGTTCCTGGGAACTTACTTTTTTGCAATTTTACTGATTATAAGTATTGCCGTAGTTTTTGATATCTCTGAGAAAATCGAAGATTTTATCGAAAAGGAAGCTCCACTTAGAGCGATTGTTTTTGATTATTACTTAAACTTTATTCCTTACTTCGCCAATCTTTTTAGTTCCCTGTTTACCTTTATTGCTGTAATTTTCTTTACTTCTAAAATGGCTTATAATACAGAGATTATAGCCATATTAAGTAATGGCGTAAGTTTTCGTCGGATGCTTTATCCTTATTTTATTTCTGCTTTAGTTATTGCCCTTTTTAATTTTGCATTGTTAGCCTATATTATTCCGCCTGCCAATGTTGTACGACTTGATTTTACATATAAATATATTAAAAATCCCGTTCGTAATACCGATAAAAATATCCACCGACAAATTGAACCTGGTGTATTTATTTATATGAAGAGCTATAATGCTACAAATGATATAGGTTATAAATTTTCCATGGAACATTTTGATGAAAGTGGAAATCTTCAATCGAAGTTAATGTCTGATTATGTAAAGTGGGATTCTACAAAAAATAAATGGACGATACGAAATTATTATATCCGCGAAATAAATGGTTTCGAAGAAGAAATTATTACCGGGACATCCATTGATACTGCTTTAAACATGGAACCCGAAGAGTTTAAGCGGATAGATTATTTTACTGAAACAATGAATATACATCAGCTGAATGATTATATAAACGAACAAAAAATGCAGGGTGCTGATATTATTAGTTTATTGATTGATAAATACCAACGTTTTGCATATCCATTTTCTACATTTATTCTAACCTTAATCGGCGTTAGCTTATCATCCCGAAAAATTAGAGGGGGGATAGGTATGCATATTGGTTTTGGATTATTACTCAGTTTTTCTTATATTCTTTTTATGCGATTTTCTACTATGTTTGCGGTTAATGGAACAATGAATCCATTATTTGCTGTTTGGCTACCAAACCTGGTTTATGCAATCATCAGCTTATTTCTTTATAGATTAGCTCCAAAATAATTTAATGAAGGATAAAATTTAAAATATTTCTTAAATTATACATTTGATTTAAAGGATTTTGTAATTATTAATACAATTATAGTTAAAATTAAATTTTTTTGAATAAAATGGATTTTGTAACGTTGTACTGTTTTTTTTATAATAAACTACTTATGATGCTTACAAGCTAAATAAGCTAATATTAACTAAATGTACAAGATATGTCTTTGAAAAGAAAAATTCTTGAACTTCAAAAAAAGCGAGAAAAAGTACTCCAGGGTGGAGGAGAAAAAGCCATTGAAAAACAAGTGGCTATGGGAAAAATGACTGCTCGTGAAAGAATTATTATTTTGTTGGATGAAAATTCATTCCACGAATATGATTTATTTGTAGAGCACGAAGCTCGCGACTTTAACATGGATAAAAAAATCCTACATGGTGATGGTGTTATTATTGGTACAGGAACAATTTTTGGCGCTCCGATATGTATTTATGCACAAGATTTCACTGTAGCCGGTGGATCGCTTGGTTTGATGCACGCCAGAAAAATTACCAAAATCATGGATCATGCCATGAAAATGAGAGTTCCAATTATTGGTATTAATGACTCTGGAGGTGCACGTATTCAGGAAGGAGTAAATTCTTTGGCTGGTTACGGCGAAATTTTTTATCGTAATACTACTGCCTCAGGAGTTATTCCACAAATATCGGTAATTCTTGGCCCATGTGCCGGTGGAGCTGTTTATTCTCCTGCATTAACCGATTTTGTTTTTGTAGTGGATAAAATATCTAAAATGTTTATCACTGGACCTGAAGTAATAAAAACCGTTTTGGGTGAAGAAATATCTATGGAAGATCTGGGTGGTGCACGAGTACACAGTAAAATTACTGGTAACGCCCATTTTTATGCCGAAAGCGAAATAGAATGTTTTGACAAAATTAAGGAACTAATTACTTATATTCCATGGAATAACGGACAAAAAGCTCGTCCGTTTGAATCGAAAGATCCTAAGGAAGAATTTAAAATTGATGAAATTGTTCCTGGTAATCCAAAAGAACCTTACGATGTTCGTGATGTTATCCGAGGTATTACCGATGGTTCTGAATTTTTTGAAATTCAGGAGTTATGGGCTAAGAATATAGTTATTGGTTTTGGACGTATTAACGGAGAAACTGTTGGGTTTGTTTGTAACCAACCTTTAGTGCTTGCTGGAGTATTGGATGTTGATTCTTCCGATAAAGCATCGCGATTTATAAGATATTGCGATGCATTTAATATTCCTATCGTAACGTTAGTTGACCTACCCGGATACTTGCCAGGTGTTGATCAGGAACATGCCGGTGTTATTCGTCATGGGGCTAAAGTGCTTTATGCATATTCTGAAGCTACTATACCAAAAATTACAGTTATCCTCCGTAAAGCTTATGGTGGCGGATATATTGCAATGAATTCACGTCACTTAAATGCTGATTTTGTGTTTGCATGGCCGGGAGCTGAAATTGCCGTTATGGGCCCCGAAGGTGCTGCCAATATTATCTTTAGAAAAGAAATTATGTCAGCTAAAGATCCTGAAAAAATGCGAAAACAAAAAGTTAAAGAGTATAAGCAAAAGTTTGCTAATCCATATGTGGCAGCTGCAAAAGGATATGTAGATTCGGTTATTGAGCCTCGAGAAACCAGAAAATTATTGCTGCATGCCATTGAGGTTTCGAAAAATAAAGTTGACAGAAAACCGATTAAAAAACATGGAATTCCTCCATTTTAAAATTTTTGTGTTATGGTAGCAAAATCAAAATCTGATAAAAAAGAAACAGCTTCACAAAGCAAAGAGGAAATGCAAAAGATGAGATTCAAAACTTTTGTTGTCGATGGGGATAAATACCGTACCCTGTTAACAGAAAAATTTAAAAACAGGAAAAAGTGGGAATATCCAGACGAACGAAAAATCTATTCTGAAATCCCAGGAACAATAATTAAAATTCATGTAGAAGAAGGGCAAGAAGTGAAAGAAGGTGATTTGATGATGATACTGGAAGCCATGAAAATGAAGAATAAAATTTTATTTACCTCCGATGGAGTTGTTAAAAAGATTCATATAAAAGAATCAGAAAAAATTCCCAAAGGGAAATTAATCATGGAATTAAAATAAAATTAAACCTATTAATCCGGAGTTATTTGCTCCGGATTTTTTTATAACCACTCTGTCCATATAAAATAATGGCTAAATTCGGTTTTTAAATCCACTTCTTCTCTAAAAAACCCATATACAGCTGATCCACTTCCTGACATAGAGGCATAAACAGCTCCTGAATTGTATAATTGCTTTTTTATTTCTTTTATTTCGGGATATTCATTGAAAATTACCTTTTCAAAATCGTTTTTTATATTATCCTTCCAGGTTTCAATAGGTTGTTTAATTTGTTCTGTTAATTTTTCGGATGATTGTTGTGGTGTTATTTTTTGGTAAGCAGCTGCTGTGTTAACCTGTATAAAAGGATAGACCAAAACAAGGAAATATCCTTTTAAAGTAAAGTTTAAAGGGAATAAGATATTTCCTTTTTCGGTAGCAAATGATGGTTTATTTAATATAAAAAACGGGCAATCACTACCCGTTTCTTCGGCAAATTTCAAAAGGACTTCGTTCGAAAGATTTAATTTTATCAGGGAGTTTAACATTTCTAAAGTAAATGCAGCATCAGATGAGCCTCCACCTAAACCGGCTCCAATAGGAATATTTTTATGCAGATGTATATGTACAGGGGGTAGTGTGTATTGATTTCTTAATAAATGATACGTTTTAATACAAATGTTATTATCTTGGTTTCCTTCATTCATTGAAATTCCGGTAGTATTAAATAGGAAGCCGTTTTTTGAAATATTAATTTCTAAAATATCAGATAATTTGATGGGGTAAAAAATGCTTTCGATCGTATGAAATCCATCTTTGCGTTTTTTTGTAATGTTTAAACCGATATTAATTTTTGCATTTGGGAAATTGATCATCAGATTTGAAATTTAAAGATTTTATCATACAAATTTAGCTTATTACTGATAATCATCATAACAAAAATTTAATTAACAATTGTTAATAACTAACGTTAAAAAAAAGACGAAAATAAAAAGGGGTGTTACTATGAAAAATGAATGGGGTATGCTTACCTTTGATTCCCGAAAAAAATAAAATAAAAATGGCCGGAAACACGAAAAATTTTTCGCAATCGAAACAAATCGCGCAAAGTATTGATTATGGTAAATTACCACCACAGGCATTAGATCTTGAAGAGGCTGTGCTGGGAGCAATTATGCTTGAAAAAGATGCTATTATTGCCGTAATGGATATTATTAGTCCGGATTGTTTTTATAAAGATGCCCATAAAAAAATTTTTAAAGCGGTTTTAGATTTGTCGCAAGAATTACAGCCAATTGATATTTTAACTGTAACCGAAGAATTGCGAAAAAGAGACGAGCTGGACGAAGTGGGAGGCCCTTTTTTCCTTACTCAACTTACCAGTAAAGTTGCATCGGCTGCACATATTGAGTATCATGCCCGTATTATTGCCCAAAAATATATTCAGCGTGAATTGATTCGTGTTTCTTCCCAAATCCAGAATAAGGCGTATGATGACTCGATTGATGTGAATGACTTAATTGATTTTTCCGAGTCGGAGCTTTTTAAAGTGGCCGAGGGAAATATTAAGAAAGAAACATCCAAAATTGGGGCTGTTATTCAGGAAGCTATTAGCCAAATTGAAGAAGCTGCAAAACGAGAAGATGGTTTAAGTGGTGTTCCTTCGGGTTATACCAAATTAGACCGAGTAACTTCAGGATGGCAAAAGTCTGATTTGGTAATCATTGCCGCACGCCCTTCCATGGGTAAAACCGCTTTTGTTTTATCAATGACCCGAAATATGGCCGTTGAACATCAAAAAGGGGTAGCTATTTTCTCTTTGGAGATGTCATCGGTACAATTAGTAAATCGTTTAATTGTAAGTGAAACGGAATTATCGTCCAATAAAATTAAAAACGGAAGACTTGAACCATACGAATGGGAGCAGCTTGAATATAAAATTAAAAAATTGGTTGATGCACCAATTTATATTGATGATACTCCTGCCATATCGGTTTTTGAGTTAAGAGCAAAATGCCGACGATTAATGAGCCAACAGCAGATAGATGTTATTATTATAGATTATTTGCAGCTTATGACCGGCCCTACCGAAACCCGAGGAAACCGCGAACAGGAAGTGAGTATGATTTCCCGATCGTTAAAAGGAATTGCCAAAGAATTAAATGTACCAATTATTGCCTTATCGCAGCTGAATCGGTCGGTAGAGATGCGTTCAGGTTCTAAGCGTCCGCAATTGTCCGATTTACGTGAATCAGGAGCGATTGAGCAAGATGCCGATATGGTAATGTTTATTCACAGGCCTGAAAAATATGGATTTATTGAAGATGAAGAGGGGAACTCTCTACTTGGTATTGCAGAAATTATTTTGGCAAAACATCGTAACGGTGCTTTAGCCGATATTAAGCTTAAATTCAGAGATGAATTAGCTAAATTCGAAGACCTTGAAGATGACTTGATTGGAGATTTCCCGGTTGAAAATGATATGAATGGCGGGGCGATTACGTTTGGTTCCAAAATGAATGAAGAGGATAAATCTAAACAAAATAAAAAAGACGACTCTTTTGATCTGGGTAGTAATACCAATTTCGACAATGAAGTTCCATTCTAAATTTTTTATAATATATTCAGTAATTCTTTTAACGAAGTTATTTCATGGGTAATATCTTCAGAATGTTTTTTCCCTTGTGGATTAAAATATACCTGATCGAGTCCAAATTTTTTAGCGCCAATGATATCGGTGTCTAAATCATCACCAATCATTACACTTTCTTTTTTTCTTGCATTTACACTTTTTAATGCATGCTCAAAAATTTTAGCGTTAGGTTTTTGTGCGCCTGCATTTTCTGATGTAAAAATTTTTTTAAAAAATGTATCCAGTTTGCTGTTTTTTAGTTTAGTGAATTGTACTTCGTTAAAACCATTGGTAATAATATACAGGTTATACTTATTCTCTAGGTATTCTAAAGTCTCATAAGTACCCGGGAAAAGTCTTTTTTTAGTTGGACTTATTTCAATATAATCCTGTCCAATTATTTTTGCTAAACCTTCATCTTTAACGCCAAACTCTTCCAGAGTAAGTGCAAATCGTTTAAAAGTTAACACCGATTTTTTGATCTTCCCATCACGGTATATCTTCCATAAACGCTTATTATGTTTTACATATGTATTGTAAAAATTATCAAAGTTGTTAAAGATTTTGTGTAACTCATGTTTTTCATAAATGTCCTGAAAAGTTTCTTTTGCATTACTGTCAAAATCCCACAAGGTACGGTCAAGATCAAAATAGATGTTTTTATATTTTTTCATTGCAAAATATTCATTTAAAGTAAACGCACAAAGTTAAAATAATTCATTAGAAGGCAAAATGCTGAAAATATGTTTTAGATTATTTATTATCTAAATTATTACTTTAAAATTACAGTTAAATTATGTATTTTTAATTGCTTAAAATTATTAATTATGTTATTATGAAAAATGCTACTCTTGTTTATTTACTACTAATATGTTGCTTTTTAGTTTTGTTTGGATCTTGTAAAAATTCGGGTGAGAAAAGAACATATGTAAAAAAACTAGAAAGAAATAAAGAATCAATTGCTGTAGGTGTTTATAAACCAAATGAAAATGATGTTATTTATACTCAGGAAATCATTGAAACCTTGAAGATTGATGGCGGAATTGTTGCCGTTAGTTTAAATCATGACGATATGAAGCGTTCGAAACTTGAAAATATTGATGTGTTGGTATTTCCTGAATTTAGAAACCGAAATAAGATTGAAGTAGACGATGAAGTGGCAGAAATTATAAGAAAATTTACGGTAGAAAAAGGAAAAGGAATCGTATGTTTAGGTAATAGCGGCAAGATATTTTCCTTAAATAATAGAAATGAAGAGTTGTCCTTAGTTCCTGTAAAATTTATAGAACAACAGCCGGGAGAAACACTTAATGGTATTATGAAATTTGAATTAACCGAAAAAGGAGAAAAAATATTTACTGAATTAAGAAATACTCAAAATTTATTTATTGATTTTCAGAGTGGTCCTATTATTGATTTAGAAAGTAATAAAGAACAATTGATAGGTTTGGTTGGGAAAAAATCGAATAGCCCTGTTGGTATTCCTTTCTTTGTTACGTTTCCTTCGGGTAAAGGTAGAATATTTATTGCTACAGTACATCCGGAAATTACAACAGGTATGCGGTGGATGGTGCCGAGAATGGTTCGGTGGGTTATTGGCCGTGATTTGGTTTCGTATGATAAAAATGTAGTACGCCCGGGATTCTTTAAACAGGAAATTCTTATTGACGAAAATTATCGTAAGGAAATGGATGAATTAAATGATTTATTAACCAGTGGAGACAAAGAGCAAAAAATTAAAGCAATGGATAAGTTGTTAAACTCTTATCCATGGTTGGCTGCTGAAAAAGTGAAAGAGCTTTTATCAGATCCCAATGAAAAAGTTCGTTTAAAAGTTGCTGAATATCTTACTAAAATTGAATATACAATAGCCATTACTGATCTTGAAAAAGCGGTTAAAGATGAACGAAAACGTAAAGTTAAAGAACAGCTACTTGCCTATGAGAATGAGATGTGTAATATGATTGAACAACAGGTGTCGGTAAATTAGCAATTTATGATTAACATAATTATATTTTTTATTTTAGGTATTACTGCTGGTTTTATTGCAGCATGGTTTATAAGTAAATATTTTTATCAAAGCAAAACAGGTTTATCTATTGATGAGGCTGATACATTAAAAAATGAATTAAATACAATACATACAGAACTGCAAGTAAAAGAAGAACGATTATCCTATTTAATACAAGAGCTGGAAACCCTAAAAGCGGAAAAAGGGAAAAAAGATGAAATAGTTATTGATCTTCGGGAGGCCCTTAAAGAAAAAGAATCAGACTTGAAACATTTGCATGAAAGATTGCAAGAGCATAAAAAAGAAGTGGATGAATTGCAACAGCGTTTTAAAACTGAGTTTAAAAATCTTGCAAATGAAATTTTAGAAGAAAAAACCGGAAAATTTACCGAGCAAAATAAAATTAATCTGGATATGATTCTAAAACCTTTACAGGAAAAAATTAAAGATTTTGAAAAAAAGGTAGAAGAAACCCACAAAAAAGATATCGCCGACCGTGCTTCGATACAGGAGCGAATAAAACATTTGATAGAAACCAGTAATCAAATTAGTGAAGATGCTAAGAATTTGACCCAAGCGTTAAAAGGCGATTCGAAAACCCAGGGTGGATGGGGTGAGTTAATCCTGGAAAATATTTTGGAAAGATCTGGCCTGGTAAAAGATCGGGAATATTTTGTGCAACAGTCGTTTAAAGATGAAACAGGCAACCGGTTTCAGCCTGATGTAATTGTTAAATATCCGGGCGACCGCAGTGTGATTATCGATTCGAAAGTTTCGTTAACCGCCTACGAAAGATATGTTTCTGCTACAGATGATGTTTTGCGTGAAAAAGCACTAAACGAACATTTGGCATCGATTAAAAATCATATTAAGCAATTGAGTGAAAAAAATTATCAGGATTTATATCAACTAAAATCGCTCGATTTTGTAATGATGTTTTTGCCCGTAGAGCCTGCATATTTGGTGGCTATCCAAAAAGATTCCGATTTATGGTACTTTGCTTACGAAAAACGAATTTTACTGATAAGCCCAACGAACTTAATAGCAGCCTTAAAGATGATTGCCAGCATGTGGTTGCAAGAGTATCAAAGCCAGAATGTAATGGAAATTGCACGACAAAGTGGTGCATTATACGACAAATTTGTGGGACTGATAGATGATTTGCAGGATATTGGCAGCAAACTGGAATCTACACGTAAGGCATATGATAATGCAATGAATAAAATTTCTACCGGCAAAGGGAACCTTATTTCGCGTGCACAAAAAATTAAAGAGCTGGGTGCTAAAACAAAAAAAGAGATTCCTCTGGACTTGCTTGACGATTAAGCATTGAATTTTTTTTTATTAATCAATCATAAACTATAATGGGCATAAAAGAAATTTTATGGATTGGAAATCCGCTGTTAAGAGAAAAATCTGAGAATATTATAGCTTTTGATGCAAGATTAAAAAAATTGGTGCATGACCTAAAAGATACTTTAATAGATTTTCAACAGCGTAAAAGTATTGGAAGAGCTATTGCGGCTCCACAGATAGGCATCCTGGAAAAAGTAATTTACATACACTTACCCCACCGTTCGTTTGCTTTAATTAATCCCGAAATTACCTGGAGAAACCATGAAATTTTCGAAGTATGGGATAGTTGCTTTAGTTTCGATGTGGTTTTTTTTGTTAAAATTGAGCGACATCAATCCGTTAAAGTGAAATTTTATGACGAAGAGGGAAACAAATACGAAGAAATTTTTAAGGATGATTTGTCCGAATTACTTCAACACGAAATAGACCACCTATATGGTATTCTGGCTACCGACCACCTGAAAAATAATAAAGATATTATAATGAGAGAGGAGTGGGAAAAAAAGATATAATATATAGCCATAAATTTTATATTTTTTTACCAATACTTTGATATTCAGATATTAAATCATAAATTTAGGTTCGTTCAATTATTTTTTATAATATCGCCGTTTAAATTTTTGGAGGATGATTAGGCATATATTTTTTATTACGTTTATACTGATTCTACATTGGGATTTTTGGGTTTATTGTGGAAACTATTCCGTTCAAAAGCAAGAACCAGTATCTGCTGATTTTTCTACCTGGAAAGAAACATTGATTAATTCCTCTTCTATTTCAGAGCCAGCCTTAAATTTAGCCCTCAATGGGTTTTTCGAATTAAGGGAAAGAAATTTGCTAACGAACGATTCCCTAATTACCATTATCGATTTTAGTCTTCCGTCTACTCAAAAAAGATTGTATATTTTAGATCATAGCTGTCCTAAATATTTTTAAAATTAAAAAATACAAACGTAATTACAGGTATTTTGGACAGATTTTTACTATTATTAAAAACGAATCCCCCCATTTAAATAAAATCCCT
>JAYEKP010000112.1:0-2706 GCA_034661075.1 Bacteroidota bacterium | reverse complement strand
AAAAAAATTACTAGTGTCATTCCGAGGATCCCGATAGCTATCGGGAGACGAAGGAACCGAAATTGCGTAAGCAATGAGCTCAGCGAAGCTAATCTGTAAATGGTTGATAATAAAAGATTGCGTCGCTCCGCTCGCAATGACGCACCAGGGAAAGAGATTGCGTCGCTCCGCTCGCAATAACACAGGAGGGAAAGGGCTCGCAATGACACTAGAGAGAGGAAAGGGCTCGCGATGACACTGGAGAGAAGGAGAGCATTCGCACTGACGCATGAGTGTAGAGAGGATGGCTTGAAATGACACACGAGTGAAGAGAGGGTTTGAAAGGACGCAGGTAATGAGAAAATTTTTGCTAATTTTAAGTAAAAATTGAAATGATATGCTTACCATAAAAGGCGGTTATGTTTATATCTTAACCAATAAAAATAATACTGTTTTATATACTGGTGTAACCAACGATTTAAAAAGAAGATTAGAAGAACATACTCAAAAGATCATTCCAAATTCATTTACTTCAAGGTATCATTTGTATAAGCTTGTTTATTACGAATCATTCTTTATGATTGGTGATGCTATTGCCCGCGAAAAACAAATTAAAGCCGGTTCAAGAAAGAAAAAAGAAGCATTGATTCATTCTATGAATCCCGAGTGGAACGATTTATCCAACGAGCTCAAATAAATCAAAAGGGTCTTTGCAAAAAATTACTAGTGTTATTGCGAGGAGTCCCTAAAAAACACAAACGTCATTGCAAAATAAACAACAAGTGTCATTGCGAAATAAATAACAAGTGTCATTGCTATAAGTACTAAAATAAACTACAAGTGTCATTGCGAGGATCCCAATAGCTATCGGGAGACGAAGCAATCTTTCAACGGAACCGATTAAAAAAAAAGATTGCGTCGCTCCGCTCGCAATGACACACGACAGAAAAAAAGATCGCTTCGCTGCGCTCGCGATGACACTAGAGAGAGGAAAGGGCTCGCAATGACGAACGACAGGGAAAAAAAATTGCCTGTCTGCCATGCCTGTCGGCAGGTGAACCGGCAGGCAGGCTTCACTTCGTTCGCAATGACGCAGGAGGGAAAGCACTCACTAATAGAAAAAAGCCCGGTGTGATTTTAAAACATGCCGGGACTTTGCTAAAATAAAATTCATTCTTACGATAAATTAAAATAACTCTACCGGATTAACTTGTAAAATGTCACCCCACGATAAAGATTTATTATCCATGAAATAAATTTTATCGGGGTTAAATTTCTTTTGGAAGGCATCCATTCCTTTTTTATGGTTAGAAAAACTGCTTTTTACTTCCATAGCAATAATTTTCCCTTCTCTTTCAAGAACAAAGTCAACTTCATCATTTCTATCACGCCAGTAATAAACAGCATATTGTTCTCTTAAAGACTGATTTACAAGATGTGTTCCAACAGCAGATTCTACAATGCGCCCCCATTCAACCGGATTTTCAATAACTTCTGCAAAGGTATTTGTTTGTTGTGCGCTTAATAGGGCATTGTTGTGCACCTGAAATTTTGGACTACTGGAACGTTTTCGTATGGTTGTGTGTGCATATTTTTCTAATCCTCCTAACAAACCTGCCGTTTCTAAAAGTCGAAGATAATGCGACAAGGTCGTTGTGTTGCCTGCATCCTGAAGCTGCCCCTGCAATTTAGTAAAAGATAGTATTTGTCCTGAATAAATACATCCCAATTCAAATAACTGTTTAAGCAATGCAGGTTTGTCTATTCTTGTTAGCATAAGAATATCTTTCGAGATACTGGTTTCAATTAATGAATCACGGATGTACCTTTTCCAACGATCTTCATCATTGATTAACGAAGCACTTCCGGGATAGCCTCCAAACCATGCATACGTATTAAAATCCCAGCCAAATGCTTTTTCCATTTCGGAGTACGTCCAATGGGTAAGATAAATGGTTTCGAAACGCCCTGCCAAAGATTCTGTTAGACCTTGTTGTAATAATAATCGTGATGAGCCCAAAATGATAACTTTTATGGGCCGTTGATTAAAAGTATCTTCGTCCCAAAGTTTTTTTACGGTTTCGCTCCAGTTGGTTATTTTTTGAATTTCGTCAATAATCACTAAAAATTCATTGGAAGCTAGTGTTTTCTGCTTTAGTCTGGCCGTTTCCCAAATCTGCTCCAGCCAGGCAGCGTTTCCTGCTGCAACAGCATCGGCAGATTCGAATACGTGGGGGATTGAAATTTGACGAGAAAGTTGGCTCACCATCGTCGTCTTTCCAACCTGACGTGGGCCCATAACCACCTGAATTAAGTTTCGGGGTTCTTTAATCCTTTTTTTAAGTGTCTTAAGTTCAGCTCTTTCATACATATTATACAAATTACTCAATATTATGAGTAAATTTACTCAATAGATTCATAAAAACAAAATTAAATTTACAAGTGTCATTCCGGGGAGTCCTTAAAAAAACAAGTGTCATTGCTTCGTCTCCCGATAGCTATCGGGAGACGAAGCAATCTTTCAACGGAACCGATAAAAAAAAAGATTGCGTCGCTTCGCTCGCAATGACACTGGAGAGAGGAAAGAGCTCGCGATAACGCAGGTGAGAGGAAAGGGCTCGCAATGACACTGGAGAGAGGAAAGAGCTCGCGATAACGCAGGTGAGAGGAAAGGGCTCGCAATGACACAGGAGAGGAAAAATAGATTGCGTCGCTCCGCTCGCAATG
>JAYEKP010000111.1:0-13887 GCA_034661075.1 Bacteroidota bacterium | reverse complement strand
CCTTTGTTATTACAAGAAAAGAAAATTAAACTAAATATCAAAATTAAGTTACTAACCAATAAACGATTATAAACCATTTTTTAATGTTGTTTTATATTGTGGCAATAAATCGCGAAATTTCTGCAATGTTTTTTCTAAAGATTCGAAAGAATTTCCTCCAGAGGCATTTTTATGGCCTCCACCGTTAAAGTGTTTTTCGGCAAATTTATTGGTGGAAAAAGAACCCTTTGATCGAAATGAGATTTTAACATGTTTATCGTTTTCGACAAAAATAGCCGAAAAGCGGATACCTTTAATTGATAAAGGATAATTTACAAAACCTTCGGAATCACCCGGAGCAAAATTAAATATTTTCAATTCTTCTTTAGTTATACTTATACATGCTGCATGATATTCGGGGAATACTTCCATCTTTTTATATAAGCAATAGCCTAACAGGCGCATTCGGTCAGCAGAATAATTATCGTAAATATTCCAGTAGATTTGATCTTTATTAATCCCCAATCCAATTAATTTTGAAACTACATAGTACGTATATGGTTGCGACGAATTGTAATTAAAAGATCCTGTATCGGTCATAATCCCGGTGTAAAGACATTCGGCAATCGTTCGATCTACCAGGTTTTCATCCTTCAAGGATTCAATCACATGATAAACCAGTTCGGCCGTTGAACTATATATTACATCTGAAATTATTAAATCAGCAAAATTTCCCGGTTCAGGATGATGGTCAATCAATATTTTCTGAGCTTTGGTGTTGAGAAAATGTTTTTCCAGATCATTCACACGGTCTGCATCGTTAAAATCGAGTGCAAAAATAACATCTGCTTGTTTTAAAGCATTAAGTACGGTGCCTGATTGTCTTTTATATACTAATACTTTGTCATTTCCGGGCAACCAATGTAAAAATTTCGGATAATCATTTGGGGATACGATAATGGGATTTTTTCCTTTTTTTATCAGATAATGATAAAACCCTAAAGCGGAGCCTATTGCATCACCATCTGGATTATAATGAATTAGTATTAAAGGATGTTGAGTTTCTTTAATGAAATGTTGTAAGGGTGATATGATATGTTCTGAAATTGGCTTCACTACTCATTTGTGTTTTTAATTCTAAAGTATCAAAGATAAAATATTCTCATCAGAATTTTAGTTAATCCTAAAATAATTTATATCTTCGATTGTATAAAAAAAAATATAAAGTTATGGCATTAGAATATACTTTTGCAATGATTAAACCCTCGGCATGTCGAAAGAATCATGTAGGCCCTATTTTAGCAATGATGAATCAGTCTGGATTTCGGATCTCAGCTATTCGGTCAACTAAATTAACGTTGGAAGAAGCACAGCGATTTTACGAAGTTCACCGGGGAAAAGAATTTTACGATAGTTTATGCGACTTTATGAGCTCAGGGCCCATAATTGTATTATTGCTGCAAAAGGAAAATGCCGTAAAAGATTTTCGTAAGCTTATTGGAAATACGAATCCACAAATGGCAGAGGAGGGGACTATACGTAAAATGTTTGCTGAATCGCTACAGAAAAATGCAGTACATGGTGCCGATTCAGACGAAAATGCTAAAAGAGAAGCCGACTTCTTTTTTAACCAACGCGAACGATACTGAATGTAATTTCTTAAAAAGATCCGCCTATTAAAAAGTTAATCAATCTGCAGCTTGAAAATTGAGTTTCTGTGAATTTTGTTGATTTGTTATCTCTTCATCCGAAAAAATAGTATTTACAATTGATCCTGGAATAGAATAACATTTAATGATCTTAGAATAAGCAATAGATATCTATCTCATAAAGAAAAAAGGAGCTGTAAAGCTCCTTTCTATTAACATCTTGTGGTTGTATTTATTTTTTAATAAATTTTTTGGTATAAATATCAGATCCATGAACAATTCGAACAAAGTATAATCCATTACTCCATTCAGAAATATTTAGTTCAAAGGATTGATCAAACTGTTTAGCGATTATTGTTTTTCCGGTTAGGTCTATAAACTCAACGAATCCATGATCAAATGGTGTTTCAATATTTATTTGATGAACTGCAGGATTTGGATAAACCTGTATAAGCTCTTTCTTAATCTCGTTTATTGTAGTTTGTGTACCTTGATTAGAAATTGTTACCAAAATCTCGTCAGCTAAATTGGACCCATCATCTGTAACAGCTTTAACGGTAATGGTACCATTACCTTCATCTGTGCCGGTAACTGTTAATAATCCGTTTTGATCGATGGTTGCTGTTGCAGTACCATCTATTACACTCCATACCACAGAGGTGTTAGCCGCATCTTCTGGCCATACAGTTGCTGTAAATTGAAGGGTGCCCTGGTCTTCTGTAATTGTTGTCGAGGGGGAAGAAATTTCCAGTTGACGAACCAATTCATATTCATGTGCTCCAATATCTATTGCATCTCCTGTAATTCTATCGTTACCAAAGAAATCTTCTGAAGGAATCCAATAACTTATATTTGTATCATCCCCGGTATCTATACATGGAGAGGTATTATTAAGTTTCCAGTCTTCTGCAGATGTTGTATAAGTTGCTCCAGCTCCAGTTGTTGGATTTACAAACTCTGAATTAACATTAATATTATTTGAGTAAACAAGAGAATCTGTAGATCCTGTTTCAATAAACATGTCAGTTGTGTCTCCTTCAATATTACAGTTGTAGAATTCTATTTTTTTAGAATCTTCTGTAGATTTTATATATACCTGACTTCCATCGCCAGATGTTATATTTCCGTATATTATGGAGTTATATATTTTTACTGAATCAATTCTGCATGATGTAAATATTCCCCCTCCATAATCAGCTAAATTGTTAACTATTGTATTATTGATAATTAACGGGTTTGAATAATATGCTATTTTAATACCTCCGCCGTTTCCGGTATAAGAATCTCCTTCGTATTCCGATACAGTATTATTAACAATAATATTATTTATGAGTATAGGAGAACTATAACCGGCAATTTTAATACCACCACCATCACTTGCCTCATTGTTTGCAAGAAAATTATCTTTAATTATTGTAGAATCGGCATCACCGGTAATTAAAATACCCCCACCACCGGATTCAGAAACAGTTTCAAAGGCTTTATTAAACTGAAAACTATTTCCTGTAATGGATGAATTACCATCCCCTCTTACTCTTACTCCACCTCCTGTTAATGAAGTGTTGTTCTCAAATATATTATTAAAAAGGTTAGCTGTACAAGTTCCTGCATCTCCAGAAACGTTTACAGCACCTCCGGCATCCCCGGTTCATTATATTCAAAAACAGAATTTTCGACAAGGATATCAGCATCTTTAACATGTATAGCACCACCATTACCTGAACTATAGTTGTACTTAAACAAGCTGTTTTTAATTTCAATTTTATTAAAGAATTCAATAAAAATCACTCCACCATGGGAATTCCAATAGTCTGGTTTATTAGCATTACCAAAGAAAAATTCACAATAATCAAATGTAGAAGCATCCGCATTTTCATCCGTATTTACAAAGTCGATTCCGAGCCAACCTACATGGGAATAATTATAATATCCACTCGTATCAGAAACTGTAAATATTACAGGTGCTGATTCTGTTCCTGTTGCTACAATACTTCCTTCAACATCAATATTGTATGCACCTTGAAATTCAATTACAACACCAGATTCAATAGTAAGAGAACCAATCGTGTCAATAGAAACATTCCCAATAATTTTAACAGTATCAATACCGCTATTCCAAGTAACATCGGTTGTAATGTCTCCACTAAATTCGATATTACTTTGTGCTCGAGTAATGGATAAGCTCACCATTACACTTAAACAAAAAAGTAAAAATTTTTTCATCGTAATTTTTTTAGTTAATAAAAAGTTTAAATGACCTAAAAATTATATATCAGGCATTTACTAAAGGTAAATAAAAAACAAATTATATTCCTAAATATTTTATAAATATTTAATTAGATAAGATAAACGCATTGATTTTTGGGATAGATGATTATTAATTGTCCAGAACATTTTGATTATTTCGTAAATCATTTAATGAAATGTATACAGTAAAGAAAAAGATGGATACTTTATAATTTTGTTAAGATTAGATTTTTAGGGAAAAGAGAATATTATTTCAAAATTATTTCATCGATCATTGATTCACCTGCCTGCTCATTTAATTTATCTTTTAAGCCATCGCGAATCATAAATAATTCGTTTCGTATTACCGATGAGTTTAGTTTTACAAATAATTTACGATTTTTAATATAAACATCTTTTGTTGAGCGGGATATTGTTTTTCCAACCATATTGTACCACGAACGGATTAATCGCACTTCTTTTAGCTTATCATCTATTTTTAAAGCTTTAAGGTATTCCTGAATGACTTCGTCGAGTTTTTGTGTATTTTTTTTTCTCATCGTTAACGCTTCTTTTTAGGCTACCTTTTTTATTTTTATTTCACCGTTTTGTTCAATCACAAATAAGTGATGTTGAATTTTTATTTCATCCAGGATTTCTTCTAACCGATCGCGGCTGGTATCCGTTATAAAAATTTGTCCAAAATGATTTTCTGCTACCAATTCAATAATTTGCCGAACTCTCTGTTTATCAAATTTATCAAAGATGTCATCGAGTAACAAGATGGGTTTAAAACCACTAATTTGTTTAATAAAATCGAACTGTGCCAGCTTGAGGGACACAAGATATGTTTTTTGTTGACCCTGCGAACCGGCTTTTTTTATGGGGTACTTTTCCAATGTTAACACCAGGTCGTCTTTATGAATCCCTACCGTGGTATATTGAACCATACGGTCCTTTTCCAATGCATCTTTCAAAAGTTTTCTGTATTCATCTTCATATAACTGCGAATCATAAATAAGTTGAACCTGCTCTTTATTTCCAGAAATTCTGGTATAATAATTTTGAAAGATAGGAATTAGATCCTCTACAAATTTTACGCGAATGGAATGTATTTTTTCTCCAAGAGTAATTAGTTGTTCATCCCAAATATCAATGGATTCTTTATCAAATGTACGGGTTTGATAAAAATCTTTTAATAATTTATTACGTTGTGCCAACGCCCGGTTATGCCGGATCAAATAATCGAGATATTCTTTATCATATTGTGAGATGACGCTATCCATAAACTTCCGGCGCTCTTCGCTACCTTCAAGAATCAAACTATTATCCGTGGGTGATATCATTACAATAGGCAAAAGGCCAATATGATCGGATAATTTGGGGTATTCTTTTTTATTGCGTTTAAATTGCTTTTTCTGATTACGCTTTAATCCACAATAAATATGCTCATTTTTTTCTTGTCGAAGGTATTTGCCTTGAATCACAAAAAAATCCTGATTGTATTGAATATTTTGGCTATCTACCAGATTAAGATAGCTTTTACACATCGATAAATAATAAATGGCATCCAACAGGTTGGTTTTTCCCACTCCATTTTGTCCAATAAAACAATTAATTTTGGACGAAAATTCCAATTCTGTTTGGTTGTAATTTTTAAAATTTATTAATGATAATCCCTGCAGATACATTTTTAATATTTTATACAAAGATTCGGATTTATCCGTTAATTAAAAAGCAAACAAAGTAATAAATATCAATTTTTATAAACAAAATATTTTAAAAATACACCAAAAGAATTACATTTGCGGTTCAGATATTTTGGCACATAAAATTAATTTTAACAAAATGAGTAAAAAGAAGGTATCAGAACAAGATCAGTTTGAATCAGTAGAAAATGCGTTAAGCAGAACAGAGCATTATATAGAACAGAATCAAAAAAGCTTAACCATCATTGTATTAGCAATTATTGTAATTATTGGTGGATATTTGGGTTATCAACGATTTGTAGTATCACCCAAAGAAAAAGAAGCTCAATCGCAAATGTGGATGGCAGAACAATATTTTGCCCGCGATTCGTTTAATTTAGCTTTACATGGTGATAGAAACTATCTTGGTTTTCTAGATATTGTTGAGGAATATAGCATTACGAAATCTGCGAATTTGGCTAATTACTACATTGGGATTAGTTATTTGCATCTTGGCCAGTATGAGCAAGCGATTGAGTATTTAAAAGCATTTGAATCAGACGATGAGATGATTGCCCCTATTGCTTTTGGTGCAATTGGTGATGCTTATATGGAACTTAACGAACCTGATGAGGCGTTAAAATTTTATGAAAAAGCAGTTACAAAATCAGACAACGAGTTTACTACTCCGATTTATTTAATGAAAGTTGGGTTAGTATATGAACAAAACCAGGATTATGAGAAAGTTTTAGAAGCTTATCAAACCATAAAAAATGATTTTCCAGAGTCTGCCGAAGGCAGACAGATTGATAAATATATTGCTCAAGTAGAGACTTTAATCAATAAATAAAATATTTTATTTATTTTAACCTATTAAAATCCTGAGCAATCAGGATTTTTTTATTTTTGATAAATAAACCAATAACCCAATGATTATGGCAACAAATCTTAAGAATCTTTCCGATTACGACATTAAAACAGTTCCCTCTGCGAAGGACATGAAATTTGGTATTGTTACTTCTGAGTGGAATAGCGAGATTACCAATGCTTTATTAAATGGAGCCTACGAAACACTATTAAAACACGGAGCTAAGGAAAAGAATATTTTAAGAAAATATGTTCCCGGCAGCGTTGAATTAACGTTAGGAGCCCAGTTTATGGCTGAATATGCAGATTTAGATGCTATTATTTGCCTGGGATGTGTAATCCAGGGAGAAACCAAACACTTTGACTATGTTTGCCAAAGTGTGACACATGGAATTACCGAATTGAATATGAATTATAATATTCCATTTATTTTTGGCGTACTTACCACGAATAATCAGCAACAAGCTAAGGACAGGGCAGGAGGGAAGCATGGTAATAAAGGTACCGAAGCTGCAATTACCGCTATAAAAATGGCCCAATTACAACTGGAGATGGAAGATTTGGAAAACGAATAAGGTTTTATGATTAATCATCTCATTCTCAAAAACATCAGTATACATAGTATTTACAGAAGAATTTTTTCTTAATTTTTTTAATGTAAAGATTTGTTATTACAATTAATTTAATACTTTTGCAATCGCATTATAAACAAATTGTTCTTAACAATACAAGCCGATGTAGCTCAGTTGGTCAGAGCAGCTCATTCGTAATGAGCAGGTCAGCGGTTCGAATCCGTCCATCGGCTCAACGTATTGCAATAAATATTGGGGAGATACCAAAGTGGCCAACTGGGGCAGACTGTAAATCTGCTGGCGCACGCCTTCGTAGGTTCGAATCCTGCTCTCCCCACTCTTCCTTTTGCGGGAGTAGCTCAGTTGGTAGAGCATTAGCCTTCCAAGCTAAGGGTCGCGGATTCGAGTTCCGTCTCCCGCTCAAAAATAAAAGATTGGCCCAAAACCAATCTTTTTTTGTTTTGATTTATCTAAGAAAAATACCTGATGTAATTTTTTTAAATGAATCAGCTTACTCGGATTTTTTGATGCGTAAGCGGAAAATAAACCAAATAAAACCTGATAACAGAAAGAAAAAGCAACCATGTAAGGGAGCAATAAATGAAACTTTCAAACCACTCATAATAAGTGAAAGAGAAATATCTCCTGCCACCTCAATAGCCGAAAGTGCTTGGTAGAATCCTAATGTCTGATAGAAAATTGATCCAAGAAACATAAAACTTCCCATAAACAGAATAATGGAATTTTGTTTTTTTAGTTTTTCAATATCCCTATTTTTAGACTTGTAGTTTAAAATTATCCGGATTGATAAAATGATTAGGGCAATCCACATGATCATCATTGGTATCATAAACATGAAACCTCCGGTAAGAAACTGTTCTTTTAATAAACTAAATACTGACATAATTTTATTTGTTTTGGTTAATATTAATCCAATATTATGATTGTATTAGTAAACAAAAAAAATAATTATGCCAAGGTATATTTTTCTTTTCCGTATAACAAATAATCCGGTGCAAACGAATATTATTCATTCAGGGTATTTAAAGGGTTGTTAACATAAATCTTGATTTGTTGAAATGAATAAAAGCAATATTATATTACCTTTGAGTGAATATGAAGGATCAAAAGATATTATTTCGATTTATAAATAAAAGTAGTTGGAAGTGGCATGTTTTATATTGGTTTCTTGCTGCCTGTATTATGTTTTTTTTATTTAGTAACCGTGATTATAATCTTCAAATAAGATTCTCTTTAGTACTATTTTTAATTACAATAAGCTTTTTTATAACCTTGTTTGTTAACAGGTATTTAATTCCTAAATATTTATTTGCAGGGAAATTGTTCATATTTTCGTATTTAATTCTGGTTATTTTTATTGTTACACTTTGGGTGATATCCTTTTCTGTAATTCTTATATTAACCTATAGTATCCTTCAACTACCAAGTATGTTAGTTCCTTCGCGAAACGATATTGTTATTTTAGTCACCGGTAGTTATTTGTTTGTAATTATTGCAGTTGTTATACATTTTATTAAAGAATCTTACCGAAGATTGGTTGAAAAAAATGATATCGAAAAACAAAAGCAATTAACAGAAATTAAATTAAAGGAAGCAAGATTGAAATTACTTAAAGGGCAAATTAACCCGCATTTTTTGTTTAATATGCTTAACAATTTATATGGTTTGGTTAAAGAAAGCGCCTATGAGTCGCGAGAAGTAATTGTAAAACTTTCCGATTTGCTCGATTACATGCTTTACGAATGCGATAAACCAAAAGTGAGTTTGAAAAGGGAAATCAAATTTATTCAAGATTATATTGAGTTGGAGCGTATTCGCCACGATGAGCATTTTAATGTAAAAACTTCTTTTCCCGATTTAAAAGATGATATTTTAATTGCTCCCTTAATTATTTTTCCTTTTATTGAGAATGCATTTAAGCATGGATTCCACGATCCGGAAAAAAGTAAGTTAAATATGGAAATTAGAATTAATTCGAATAGCCTGCTTTTTTTCATAGAAAATTCCATCACTAAAAATACGGAAGATCAATATTTAAAGAAGGGAAGGAAAGGGAATTGGTTTAAGAAACATACAAGAACGATTAGAACTAATCTATAAGGATAAATATCAGCTGGATATTTTTAATAAGGAAAATACATTTGTCGTAAAACTGGAAATCAATCTGGAGTAAAATGAAAAATCAATCACGATATAAATGTGTAATTATCGACGATGAACCTATAGCCATACGTGTTATACAGGAACATCTCGGTAAATTCGAAAGTTTTGATTGCCTGGGCAGCTTTACGAAAGCAATTGATGCCATTGCTGTGCTGAATAATGAAGCTATTGATTTACTTTTTCTTGATATTAATATGCCGGGCATTTCGGGAATTGAATTTTTAAAAAGTTTAGCACATCCGCCTAAAGTTATTTTTACTACTGCTTACCGCAATTTTGCTGCAGATGCTTTCGATTTAGATGCGCTGGGTTATTTACTTAAACCCATTTCATTTGAGCGCTTTCTAAAATCAATTAATAAGTTTTTGTCAACTAGCCAGTTGCCAAAGCAGAAGATGAATGAAACAGAACACAAGGATTATATTATTTTAAAAGCGGATAAGAAAAACCATAAGATTAAGTATGTGGATATACTTTATATTGAAAGTCTTGATAATTATATTAAGCTTTACACAACGGAAGCTTCCATTATCTGTTACGAGAGTTTAGCAAATCTCGAAAAAGAATTACCCAATCAATTCTTAAGGATTCATCGATCCTACATCGTTAATGTTTCAAAAGTTGATGTATTTACTTCGTCGTACGTTGAAATAGACAAGCGTAGATTTACCATAGGTAGAAATTACAGAGATGCAGTTTCTGAAAAACTTACTGACTAGTTGTCAAGTCAAGTATGAATTATCGCTTGCCAGCGCTGCCACTAACCCCTTAAGGGGAATCCCTTCCCGCGCGGGATGATCCCTTTAGGGAAAAAAGGGTGAGCGAAGGCAAATTGTAATTCGACATTTGATGATTGACATGACACTAGTTGTTTTTATCTCTTCTAAATTTTATTCGGCCTTCTTTAGGAATTTTCTCAGTAGCGTATTGTATAATTAAACGAGCACAATCATTTTTCCACTTCAGAAGAAATTCTTCTGTTTGTTTGGGCTCTTTTTTCCAGCACTCACGTAAGAACCAGCCTAGTCCCTGGTGAACTTCTCGTTCGGAATCCATCATCATCGGATCAATAAAATTGAACAATTTATTAAAATCTGTTTCATGCTTTAATAATTTGATCATTGATACGGGAACACATCTTCGTTGAAATTTATTCTTAGCTTTTCGCCAATCCGATAGATCGTTTAACTGAATAATTTCTTTTTTCCAAAATACAGGGAAAAGAAATTGTACAATACCATCTGTATGAGCCCAATTGTTTATTCCTAACGAAAACCAATGCTCAACTTCTTTAAATGTAATAAAATCAAACTCTTTGGAAAATGAATTAAGCAGGTGTAAAGCAAAACTCGGCAGTTCAAATTTTTCTTCAGGAATAAGCAACCTGGAAACTTCATATACCAGGTTAATACTCATCCACGATTCATTTTTATACTCGTTAACTTTCGATTCAATTAAACCAGAAGCTAATCCATAACCCTTAAAACCACCTTTAAAATAACGAGCATATTTTTCAACGTTATTGTTGTCAGCATTTTTTTTGCAAAATGTTTTGATGTCAGAATATAGTTCTTTTACTTTCATAGTCTACTGTTTTGATCAAATCAAAAATAGTTAAAATAAATTTGAGTAATGATTTTTATAAAAAATAAAAAGAACAATTTGGTTTTTATTTACATTATATTTATATTTGTACGATATTTGTAAAATAAAACAATATTCGTAAGGTTGGTACTGTAATATGAAAAAAGTAGATCAGATTCTAAAAGTTGCCAAAGAGCTATTTTGGAAACATGGTATAAATAGGGTTACTGTAGAAGAGATATGCAAAAAATCAAAGGTCAGTAAAATGACTTTTTATAAATATTTTGACAATAAAACAGATATTGTTAAACATATCTATAAAAATACAGCAACCGATGCCATGAATAAATACAGAGCTATAATGGATAGTGATTTGGCTTTTAAAGAAAAGGTAAAGAAAAGTCTTGATTTAAAGATGGAGCAAACAGAAACGATGAGCCACGAGTTTTATCATGATCTGTTAAAAAGTGAAGACCCTGAAATTAAAGAAATGTTCACTAATACATTAAATGAGTCTTTGCAGGTTATCTTAGCAGACTATACCAAAGCACAAAAAAAAGGAGAAATCCGAAAAGACATCAAACCTGAATTCATCTTGTATTTCTTAAATCATATGAATGATATGGCAAAAGATGAACGATTAGAAAGTTTGTACAAAGATCCAAATGAGATGATCATGGAATTGACGAATTTCTTTTTTTACGGTATTTTACCACGTTAAGTATTCATACAATGATTAAAACAAGTTATATCATTTTTTTTATCGTTATTGTGCTGCTTAACTTTAAAGCTGCTGCACAATTTATGGATACGTATACAAAGGGGCAATTTATTAGCGGATTAACCATTAATCCTGAAGACCCATTTCAAAGTCAGTTGGGTTTACAGTATTTTCCATCACTTTTATTTAATAAAAAAATCAATGATACGTATCAATTTGATTGGGAGTTTACTTTAAAAACCAACGCAACATATTTTTGGTCAAATGATAGTAATGATTTGAATGCCCAACTAAAACCATACCGTGGATGGGTGAGTTTTTCCGGAAATCAGCTGGATTTGCGTGCAGGATTGCATAAAATAAATTTTGGCTCTGCAAGTTTGCTGCGTCCTTTAATGTGGTTCGATAAGATTGATCCGCGTGATCCTATACAAATGACCGATGGTGTCCACGCTTTGCTTGGAAGATACTATTTTTTAAATAATGCGAACATATGGCTTTGGTTTTTGTATGGAAACGATGAAACAAAAGGCTGGGAAATTTTCCCGTCGGGAAAAGAACAGTCTGAAATGGGCGGTAGAATACAAATGCCATTGTTAACCGGCGAAATAGCTGCCACTTATCACTACAGGGAAGGTCTATTTAAAGGTACATATGCAGATACGCTTTCAAACCGAAGTGGCTTTAGCGAAAATAGGTATGCCATTGACGGGAAATTTGATTTTAAAATTGGAATGTGGTTTGAAACTGCTTTAATTCATCAAAATCTGGATTTTACGAACCAACGATATCAACGATTAACGAATCTTGGTGCCGATTATACTTTTGGAATAGGCAACGGACTTGGTATTGTGGCAGAATATTTTACTTACAAAAAAACCGAAGAAGTATTTGGTAAGGGAGAAGGAGTTGAGTTTGTTGCTGCATCAATTAACTACCCAATTAATCTAATTAACAACCTGCAGGCAATTCTGTATTACGATATTACAAATAATGATTACTATCGATTTGTAAATTTCTCATGGACCTACGATAATTGGGTAATTTATGTAATGGGATTCTGGAATCCTGATAATTATCAAATATATCAGAACATGGGAAACACAAATTTATTTAGTGGTTACGGAGCACAGATTATGGTGGTCTTTAATCATTAAGCTAAAAAGTAAAGCCTGAAACCCGCCTGCCGTCGGGCAGATCTGGAACTTGAAATCTAAAATCTAAAATCTAAAATATTAAACTTAATAATATGAAAAAAATAATAACGATAAAAGATCTTGTCAAACGTTTCCCTGTAGGGAAAGGGTTTTTTACAGCTTTAAGCGAAATAAATTTAAATTTCGAAACCGGAGAGTTTGCCGGAATTGTCGGACCCAGCGGATCGGGGAAAACGACATTGCTGAATATTATTGGCTCATTAGACAGTCCTACGGAAGGCTCTGTTCAGGTAATTGGTAAGGAAATCGCCAAACTGAATCATAAAGATGCAGCCTTATTACGACGAAAACATATGGGATTTATCTTTCAAACCTATAATTTGTTGCCTGTATACACTGTTTTCGAAAATGTTGAGTTTCCGCTGCTTTTATTAAAGATGAACGAATCTGACCGAAAAAAAGCTGTAGTGGATGCTCTCGAATGGGTTGGTTTAACCGATAAGGTTAAATCCCGCCCGGCACAACTTTCGGGCGGCGAATGCCAGCGTGTTGCTATTGCAAGAGCCATGGTAAAAAAACCGAAGATTGTGTTAGCCGACGAACCCACTGCAAATCTCGATGCAGCAAATTCTCACAATATCCTTCAAATGATGGTAAAATTGAACGAAGAGTTGAAAACAACGTTCATTTTTGCTACACACGATGACAAGGTGATACAATATCTAAAGAGACAAATTAGCCTTGAAGATGGCAAAGTGGCTCAGGATGAAATAGTAAAAAATATAGGAGAATAGTAAGATGTTAGCATTTAAATTAGCCTATCGAAACCTTATTGGAGCGGGCTTACGAACCTGGCTCAACGTTTTTGTCTTGTCTCTGGCGTATGTTCTCATCATTTACTTCAATGGATTAATGAGCGGATGGAACAGGGAAGCCCGAAGAGATACAATTGCCTGGGAAATAGGAGACGGGGAATACTGGCATCAGAATTATGATCCCTACGACCCTTTTACGCTTAATGATAGTCATGCTGAAGTTCCATCTATATTTCAGAACGAAATGGAAAAGGGAACTGTTGTCCCTGTTTTGATTTCTGAAGCTACCATTTATCCTGATGGCCGGCTTCAAAGTATTTTACTGAAAGGAATAAAAATAAATCAGCAGGTTCTTAAATTACCAACTGAAGCTTTCCATAACGAAACGAATGAAATACCTGCCATTATTGGTAAAAGATTATCAAAAAACACAAATCTGGAAAAA
>JAYEKP010000110.1:0-13896 GCA_034661075.1 Bacteroidota bacterium | reverse complement strand
AATAAGAATTATGTTACAACAAAATTGCTATGACATTCATTACTAAACATGATGATTTAGATCACCAAAAAATGAACGATTAATCACTATCTTTAAAAAGTTTTTTAATACATTTACCGAAACTAGGGAGTTTATGAGCAAAGAAAAAAAGATGGATGTATTTGATTTATTTTTCCCCAATAAAGATATTATTAGCCCCAATGATATTGACCTGATTAAAACAAATTGTAAAATAGTACAATACCAAAAAAAAGATGTCATCTTTAAACAAGATACGCTAACCTCCCATATTATGTTTGTTAAATCGGGTTTAATAAAAATTTTTAAACAAGGGAAAAACAATAAATCGATCATACTAAAATTAGTAACTCCTGGCAACTTTTTAGGATTGATTTCCATTTTTGGGGAAGACACCTTTCAATATTCTGCCGCAGCTATTGAAGACACCGAAATATTATTTATCGACATGAATACTTTTCATTCGATTTTAGTTAACAATGGTGAATATACTACATCACTACTCAAAAATTTAAGTAAAGAAAATCTTCATGTAATTGATCGACTAATTGCTCAATATCAAAAACAATTACCAGGAAAGCTGGCCGATTTAATACTATATTTTGCTGAAAAAATTTACCATGCCGAACATTTTGACCTACCTCTTACCCGAAACGAATTGGCTGAGCTTGCAGGAACCACAAAAGAAAGTTTAATAAGGACTTTAACCGAATTTAAAAACGATAAAATTATTGAACTGGATGGAAAAACAGTAAAAATAAAAAGTATGGATATTATAAAAACATTAAGCAGAATAGGTTAACATGAAATATAATATATTAATAGTGGATGATATTTTCACAAACAGGTTATTACTTAAAGAAATTTTAGCTAATATTTCAGCAATACTTATTGAAGCAGATAATGGTAAAAATGCTATCGAAATTATAAAAAATAACTCAATCGACATTGTTTTAATGGACATTGAAATGCCTGTGATGAATGGCTTGGAAACTACAAAATATATTAGAAATAATTTTCCTGAACCTCATAATAAAATTCCCATTATTGCACTTACCGCTCACAATCCAGAGGATTTTTTTAATGATTACAATAATGCTGGTTTTGACGAATTGCTTACTAAACCCTATTCGTTTGAAAAGGTTATAGGAGCCATTAAAAAAGCTAAACTTTTACGATAAACTTTTTGAATAAAATATTTTGTTATGATGAAAAAAAAATTTGCTCTTCAGCAATTAATAGTTATTACCATTTGGTTATCCCTTTTTATTACCTCTTGTAAAAAAATTCCACCAAAACTTATTGAACCAGGTGTTAGTTTAGAATTAGCTCAACTCAGGAATAAACAAATACAAAATATTAGATATGATATTACATTTTCGATACCTGATTCATTACACAAACAAATAAATGGAAATGTAATTATTCAATTCGATTTTAATAAAAAGTCAAACCATCCGCTGATTTTAGATTTTAGAAATCAACCTTCTCAAATAATAAAAATAAAAAAAGGACATAAAAAAATCAGATATAAATTCAGCAATGAACATATCATTATTCCACACAAATATTTAAATAATGGGGAGAACAAAATAGAAATAGAATTTATTGCAGGAGAAAGAGCGCTAAACCGAAATACAGATTATTTATACACCCTTTTTGTGCCCGATAGGGCATGCACTGCATTTCCATGTTTCGACCAACCTTCTTTAAAAGCTATTTTTAAACCAACCATCACTGTTCCTGCGGATTGGGTTGCAGTAAGCAATTCCCCTTTACTTAATAAAAAAGTAGATGATTCGCTTCAAACCTATTTTTTTACAGAAACAGAGCCCATTAGCACATATCTTTTTGCCTTTGTAGCCGGAAAGTTTTATTCCATTACCAAAAAACAAGGGCACCGTCAAATAACGATGTACCACAGAGAGAATGATATTGAAAAAGTTAAGCGTAATGTAGAAGCCATTTTTGAGTTAAAATTTGGTTCGTTATCATGGCTTGAGCAATATACGCAAATCAACTATCCATTTAAAAAAATGGATTTTATTGCTATTCCTTCTTTTCAGTATTCAGGAATGGAACATCCCGGTGCTGTTTTATATCGCGATTCAAAATTATTTTTAGACCCATCGGCCACCATTAACGACGAATTAAGCAGAGCCAGTTTAATTGCCCACGAAACGGCCCATATGTGGTTTGGCAATTTAGTTACTATGGAATGGTTTAGCGAAGTATGGCTTAAAGAAGTTTTTGCCAATTTTATGGCCGATAAAATCGTTAATCCGCAATTTCCTGAAGTCAACCACCATCTGAATTTTTTAATGAACCACTATCCTGCGTCCTACTCTATTGACCGTACCAAAGGAGCAAATCCTATAAGCCAAAAGCTGGATAACATGAAAAATGCTGGAACATTATATGGCCCGATTATTTATCATAAAGCACCGATAATGATGAAGCATCTCGAAGATTTAACCAGTGAAGATACAGTAAAAAGTGCAGTACGCCAATACCTCAAAAAATATCAATATCAAAATGCTACCTGGGATAATCTGATTCAGATTATAGACAAAAAATCAACCCTAAATCTAAAAAAATGGAGTAATGTTTGGGTATACGAACCAGGAATGCCTCATTATATTACACAAAAAGCTTTTAATCCTAATAATCAGTTACAAAATATAATTATTGAACAAAAAGACCCACAAGAAAAAGGACGTTTATGGATTCAAAATCTAGAAACGATTGTGGCTGCCGGAAAAAAAATGAACTACTACCAAACTCAAACGAAAGACACTTTTAATATTGTAAACCTGAAAAAACCTTTACAAAATGTCGATTATATTTTTACCAATGCCAATGGATTAGGCTATGGCTACATAAAAATGGATAATGAATCAATCCATTTTTTGCTGGAACATTTACATACCATTTCAGACGAAATGCTTCGATGTGCTTTGTATATTAGCTTTTGGGAGAATATGCTGCACGAACATATCAACCCCCAAGATTTAATGCAAGCCTTTATAAAAATAGTTCGCATTGAAAACAACCCGCAAAACATTAATCTCCTGCTAGGATATATTGAAACGGTATTCTGGAATTTTTTTCCCTCGGATGAGAAACAAAAGATAGCTCCTGAACTGGAACAAATTATTTGGGATGAATTGCAGATGGCGAAAAATGAAAAAACACAACTAAGTTACTTTAAAACTTATTCAAGGATTGGTATAACTAACAATGCGATAGAAAATCTTTTGCAAATTTTTCATCAAGAAAAAACCATTAAAAAACTCCAGCTTTCCACCAGCGATTTTACAAATTTAGCTTTTGAATTATCTTTACGAGATATCGATAATATTGAAGAAATATTAGATATTCAATATCAACGAATAGATAATAAAGAGCGAAAAGCAAGATTTGAATTTATCCGTCCGGCCCTTTCATCGGATGAGAAAATACGCGGCCAATTTTTCCATTTATTAATGGATGAAAAAAATAGAGAAAAAGAGCCCTGGGTAGTAACTGCTGTTTATTATTTAAATCATCCGCTAAGAAACCAGTCAGCTATAAAATATATCAGGCCATCCCTTGATATACTAAAAGAGCTACAAGCTACGGGCGATATATTTTTTCCTGCACAATGGTTAAATGCTACTTTTGCCGGACATTCATCAATCGAAGCAGTAACTGAAATCAATATTTTTTTAAATGAAAATCCTGATTATCCCGTTAACCTGAAAAATAAAATTCTGCAATCAACCGATATGGTATTTCGGGCAAACAAAATAAAAAATTAAGAAAAGAAATTTTTAATGCGAAAGACTATTAATTCGTTCGATGAGTTCAATATTTAATTCGTATAATTCGTCGATGATACTCTTGTAATAATTTTTCAAATTTTTTGTATCCTCTGGTGGGTGGTTAACTTTATATAGTAGGTTACGTCGAATAATTTCAGCATCGTGTAAAATCTCCAATAAGTTTTCCTGATTTTGAACAGGGGAATATTCCATAAAAGAAAAACACTCATTTATAACTTGTTTAGATAGAAAATTAATATCTTTTTTAATATCTCTGCAATTAGCCATAAATAAAAATAAAAACAATAAATGATATCAAATTTATAGTAAGATATAGGTAAAAAACTAGAAAAACAAAATTCCGGATTTAATTTTTATCAATATTTTTTTCAAGAGGTAATTTTGGATTATTCTGATTTATTAATTTTAAGATATTATAATTCTCTTTGTATTCTATTAAACTAACATCCGTATTTTCAAAACCGGAATCCTGGTACCATCGCACAAACTTATAATTCGCCTGTAACAAATCTTTAGAATGATGGTAAATACAATGATCGAAATTTTCGCCATAATCCAATAATGCCGATAAAAAATACATTCCTATATCGTAACCATGTATAGCATATTGTTGAGGTTCAGTTCTGAAAGTTTTCCGATATTTAAGAATAAATTTTTTAACATTATCTTTTGTATAATCTACAAAATAGGGCGTGCTTATACATAAGTTCAAGTTAAAATAATATTCAGTATCAATATTTTTAAATCGTTGCCAGCGGGATAACCCACAAACTTTTACCGAATAATTAAAGGCTGACAAAGTATTTAATTTAGTTACCACATTGGTAACAAAAGCCTCGTCATTTGACGGGACAATAAAAATATTTTCAATTTCATTGCTTGCAGCATGTTCCAATACATTAATACTATCTTTAAAAATCACCTCCTTAAACTGAATATTAGCCAAAACAGAATCAGAAAAATTGGCAAACAATTTATTTTTTACCAACTGAATATTATCGTAATGAAGGCTATCTCCATCATGTATCAGAATAAGATTCTTATCTTTAAATTGAGAAATATATTCAACATATTTATCCATTTGCGCAGCATAAGATGGAGTGATCTGAAAAAGATAGGGGTTCTCATCAACCAATTGAAGATTATCCCATAAAGGGGATACCATTTTTATTTGATTTTTTTTCGAAAATTCGGAAACTAACTTTAGCTCGTGATTATAAATTGGGCCAATAATCAAATCCATACTTTCCATCATGGGATAATTTAGAATCTCTTTTATTCGAGAAGTATCATTTGCAGTATCGTAAACATATAAATTAAGATTTAATCCCAGTTGCTTTAAACTATCAACAGCTAAAAGAAATCCTTCGTAAAACTCCACAAAGTTTAACGAACGAGGATAAATATAATACGGATCATAAAAAACTTTCTCATATATTTTTTCGCCAAAGTCATCTACTTCACTCGAGTCAATATAATACTCTTCATCGTTTTTATCCAAATAAAAAGGTAATAAAACAGCTACCTTAAATGGTTTATCGGTAATTTGTTTAATTGTATCGCAAGGAATTGGTTGAATAAAATCTGAATAAGCAATGGCCGTTCTTTTTTTAAACAAACCGGATGTATCTTTTATTTCATCACCAGAATCAAACAATAAACTATAGGAGGTAAAAATTTGTTTTCTGGGTATTTTTATGGTTTGTCCGGCCTTTAATCCATCGGCTAAAAACGGATTGTGTTTAAGTAATTCATCTTGTGAAATATCAAACTCTCGGGTTAACGAAAAAAACGTTTCTTTTTTGGCAACGGTATGATAAATAAATTTATCTTCTATCCTTACAGTATCTTTAATTGGTTCGTCTTTTCTGGGATATTGCTGAATTGTTTCAACCACCTGAGGGTTACTTGGAATCTTTAATACTTCGCCTATATTTATACCATAACGCGAATCGGGATTAAACGTAATAATATCATCTACCGAAACATCATATTTTTTGGATAAGGAGTATAACGTTTGTCCTTTTTTTACTTTATGATAAATAAATTCATCTTTGAGATCACCAGTTAATGTGGATTTTTGATCAACTACAGGTATTTTTAAGGCCTGCCCTACTTGTAAACCCAGAAATATCTCCGGATTTTCTTTGGCAATTTCTTTTTGGGAAACGTTATAAGCTTTGCTCAACGAATATAAAGTTTCTCCTTTAGCAACAATATGAACATAATATAAACGATTGCCTATTTTTACTTTATCAGTTGATTTCTTGATGATAAGCGTATCGGTTTGTGAAAACGCAACACTCTGAAATATAAATACAATCAATAATACTAAAGATAATCTTCTCACGGGTAAAATTTTTATGTTCTAGATATAAAAACCTGTTTTACTCTTAAAAATTGCCTCTTTGATCAACATAATCATTTTCAGATAACAATTAAAACGGCTAAGTTACAATTTTATGTTTAAAGCATAATTTGGCAAAATCTTCACAAAATTAAATGAACTGGGGAAATAAAAAAATAAGCACAACAAAATTGTTATGCTTATTATCATTTTTAAAAAGTCTTAATTTTCTCTTAATACAAATTCATCATATTCAATTTCAAATCGCAATTTATGTTTCGACTCTTCCTGAGCAAGTGCTATAAAAATATTTTTCATCTCTTCGTTTTTCGCCCTTTTACTTAATTCATGATATAATTTAAACGCTGCCTTTTCTTTTTTCATCGCTAAAACAAGGGCTTCGCTGTATGACATATCCGCTGCTGGCTTTACGCAAACCATGTAATCGGCAATTTTTAAATCTTTTATATTTGTTGGTTCAGCCTCATATAATCCTTCATTTTTTATTTTCGTTAACCGCGCTTTGTGTCCTATTTCTTCTTGTGCAAATTGCACAAAAACATTTCGCATATCTTCGGTTTTTGAAATTTTAGCCAGCTCATTATAAAAATCAACCGCTTCTTGTTCTGAATTTATTGCAAAATCCAAAATATCATCAATAGTTTTAAATTCTTTCATGATTATTTGTTTTATTGATTAAATGCTTTTTCAAAATCCTCATTAAATTTTTTCACAACAAAATCACATCCATGTTTAAATAATTTGTTCCAATTATCTTTACTGGTATAATTAAAGGCATAATGTTCGGATGTGTTCTTTTTGGGTAGTAATTCAAATATTTCTTTTCGAATATCATCAACGTTTTTCAAATTTTCGTTATTTGATAAATTACGGATAATAGCTAATAACTGATCATAATTTTCCTGTTCTATTTTACCTTTAAATTGTTTTTCGAATTGTTGGATATGCTTTTGAGCATTGGTGAAACTACCAGAAGTCTCTACAGGGAATGTAGCAGGCAAAATTAAATCGGCTTGTTTGGCTGTTTCGGTCATAAAATAATCTTGTACCATCATAAATTCAGCATCGGCAAACCATTTTTGAATTTTTGTTTTATCTATAGCACATCCAATTGGGTCTTCGCCAAAAATGTAAAATTTCTTTATCAATCCTTCGTTTAACAAATCTTTTGTACAAGTATCCTTAATTTCCGGGAGCTCTTTAATATTCCACTTTTTCATCAATCTTTTAGCAAATTTTTTATCTGTTAAATCGGTATAACCTACTCCGTTTTTCGATGATATACCCATGTCAAATAAACCCTGGGCATTATTTTTCTCTTTCAAAGAAATTAATCCACTGGCTGTTTTTCCCAATTTTCCGGAAATCATGGCAAGATTAAATAATTCTTTACTCACGTTTGCCGAAATATATTTTTCAGAAAATATAATAATTGCATTCATTTCTTTATTATAATTTTCGGCAAACTCTTCCAGGTGCTCCTGGCAACATATACCCGAAGCGGATATTAACTTTTGATAATCTTCGGCCAATAGTTCTGTTTTATACTCCTCAAACCCTTCACAACGATCTTTGATAAACAATGAATTTTGTAATCCTTTACTAACCAAATAGTAATTAATAGCCTTGATAAAATGATAATAAGATTTAATGTGGAAGATATGATCTACTTTATGTTTTAATGCACTTTCTTTAATAGTAGTAATTAATTCAACCGGAATATTTTCAATCTCACGTGCATTATTTACCATAAATCCTACTACTGCATTGTCTTTGTTAATTTCAGAGCCCAAAAGATAAATTTTAGAGGCTTTTTTAATATCCTCAAACGGAACATTTGCTTTATAATTAGATTCATAACCACTACCCTGTCCCACATAATGGAAACTGGTAACATTATTGGTTTTTGCACCCACACGAGCTAATTTTTGAATTAAATACATTTCTTCGTTACTTAATCTGGCTCCTGCAAAAAAACCATTTTCATCAGGTTCTGCTCCTTTTATTTCATCAGCAATTACTTCAAAAGCTTTTTCCCAGCTAATAGCTTCAAAATCATCATCAACTTTAAGTAAAGGCTGGGTAATTCTTTGCGAATCGTTCATTATAGTATATCCAAATTTTGGATAACGACAAATGTTACTATCTTTGTTAATTAACCCTTCTTTCCCAGTAACTTTCCAAACAAACTCTGATTTATGATGATATTCTAATTCACAACCCACTGAACAATAATTACATATTGTATTTACAGTATCCAGTTGAACTGGCCCGGGTTTAAAAGAAGTATTTTCAGTAATTGCGCCTGTCGGACAGGTAGAAATACATAATCCGCACGATTCACAGTTTGTTTCGGTAAGCGAACCACCCATACTTGGAGCCACATAAGTATCAAATCCTCGATTTACGAGCCCCAGGGCATTAGCTCCCACTACCTCATTACAAATTCGAACACAGCGGGCACATAAAATACATTTATTGTTGTCAATCTCTATAAAAGGATGTGAAAAATCGATAGAATACTCTTGAAAATCTCCTTTAAACCGTTTTTGATCGGCATGATATTGTGTACTATATTTTTTTAAATCGCAGGTAAAAATTTCAGTACAGCCACACTCCATACAACGCGCTGTTTCATGTTCAGCTACTTTTTCATCTTGATATCCAAGTTCCACCTCTTCGAAATTTATCCGTTTGTCTGCAGGCAAAACAGGCATTTCCTCTCGCATTTGTTTTTGGTATCTGCCTAAAAAATCATCTGAAGATAATTCTTTAAAATTATCTTTTCTACTGATAAATTCTTTTGCTTCGGGTTCTACAGGTAAACCGGAAAGATACTGATGACAGCTTCTGCTGGCAATTTTTGCCTGGGCTATTGCTTCAATAATAGTTGCCGGGCCGGTAACACCATCACCGGCAGCAAAAACAGATGGTATTCCTGTTTGTAAAGTGTTTTCATCTGCAGCAATATTGCCCCAACGATTTACTTCCAATTTTTCATTATCAGAAAATTTATTGATATCGTCTAAAAAGGTAACTTCTGTTTTCTGGCCAATCGCTGCTAAAGCATAATCCAATTCTATTTCAAATTCAGTTCCTTCAATGGGTATTGGACGCCTGCGTCCTGAGGCATCAGGTTCGCCCAATTCCATCTTTATACAAGTCATGGTTTTTAATTTACCGTCTTTATCTTTATTAATTTTTACCGGATTGGTTAAAAACATATACTCAACACCCTCGATTTTCGATTCATGAATTTCTATAGGATTGGCAGGCATTTCCTTTTCGGTTCTACGATAAATTACATAAACCTTCTCGGCCCCGCAACGAACAGAGGTACGGCAACAATCCATCGCCGTGTTACCTCCACCCACTACAGCAACTGTTTTACCGGTAAAATCATATTTTTGCCCGGTCATTTCCATATTTCGTAGAAAATCAATTCCTGAAAAAATATTCTCGGCGTCATCTCCTTCGCATCCAATTAATGTTCCTCGTTGTGACCCAATGGTTAAAATAACCGAATCATATTTCTTTTTTAGTTCTTTATAACTTAAGTTATCTCCTAGTTTTTTATTATAAAAAATATTTACGCCTAACTCTGTAATAGCAGCTACTTCCTGGTCAAGAATATCATTTGGCAGTCGATATTCAGGAATTCCATAACGAAGCCATCCTCCGGGATTTGAATTTGCTTCGAATATATCACACTGGTGTCCTTTTTGCTGTAAAAAATAGGCTGACGATAATCCTCCCGGGCCTGCCCCAATAATAGCCACTTTTTTGCCGGTAGAAGGTTCAATTTCTGGTACATACCTGTTTTCAGAAAGAAGATCTTTATCTGCTGCAAAACGTTTTAAATAATCAATCCCCACAGCTGCACTTTCATTCAAGTAATTCCTGCGGCAAGCTACTTCACAGGGGCGTACACAAACTCGTCCGCAAATAGCCGGTAAAGGATTGGTTTGTTTAATTAATCCAATGGCTTCGCTGTAAAGCCCTTTTTCAATAAGCGAAATGTATCCTTGTACATCAACTCCTGCCGGGCATGTTTGCTTACAAGGAGCCTCACAATCGGCATAATGATTACTTACCAATAAATCTAATGCTGTTTTACGGGCTTTCTTTACTTTTTCGTTTTCGGTTTCAATCTTCATTCCTTCCTGTATTTTAGTGGAACAAGAAGGTTGCATTCCTTTCATCCCCTCCACTTCAACCACACAAACAAAACAAGATGAGAAGGGTTTTAACCTGGGATCGTTACATAGTGTAGGAATTTCAATCCCATGACGTTTTGCTAATTCAAGAATTGTTTCTCCGGGATTCCCTTTTACATTTTCCCCGTTTAGTATTATATTGAGTTGATTCCTTTTTTCCATTTCTTAATTAATTAATGATTCATTAAAACTTTTTATTGATTCTCTGTCATTTAAAAAGTTTGACTTTAGGATAAAACAATGGCATCAAATTTACATTTCGTATAACACATACCGCATTTTATACAAGCATCCTGACGGATAAAATGCACTTGTTTTCTTTCACCGTCAATGGCATTTGCCGGACAGTTTTTAGCACAAACAGTACATCCGGTACATTTCTCAGGATCAATAGTGTAGGTAAGTAATTTTTTACAATTTAAGGCTGGACATTTTTTATCTTTAATATGTGCCTCATATTCATGGCGGAAATACTTAATAGTAGTGAGTACAGGATTAGGAGCGGTTTGTCCCAGTCCACATAAAGAATTATCCTTAATCTGATAAGCCAGTTCTTCCAGCTTCTCAATATCACCTTCTTCACCTTCACCTTCTGTAATTCGAGTAAGTATTTCGAGCATTCGTTTGGTTCCTATACGACAGAACGTGCATTTACCGCACGATTCTTTACGGGTAAAATCAAGAAAAAAACGGGCCATATCAACCATACAGGTTGTTTCATCCATAACAACCATTCCTCCAGATCCCATAATTGCTCCAGTGGCATTTACCGAATCATAATCTACAATGGTATCCGCAAGATATTCGGGGATACATCCTCCAGATGGGCCTCCAAGCTGTACCGCTTTAAATTTTTTATCTCCTATAATTCCACCACCCAATTTAAAAATAATATCACGTATGGATATCCCCATTGGAACTTCTACAGCACCTCCGTGTTTTATTTTTCCGGTTAAAGCAAAAACTTTTGTTCCTTTACTTTTCTCAGTTCCATATTTTGAAAAGGATTCAGCTCCGTTTAAAATAATATACGGAATATTGGCAAATGTCTCTACATTATTAATATTTGATGGTTTTCCCCACAATCCAGCTTCAGCCGGAAATGGAGGACGTTTTCGTGGCATTCCTCTTTCTCCTTCTACGGATGCAATAAGGGCAGTTTCTTCACCACAAACAAAAGCGCCAGCACCTTCTTTTACATACAAATCAAAATTAAAACCTTTTTTTCCGAGGATATTTTTTCCAAGATAGCCTTTTTCTCTAGCCTGCTCAAGGGCTATATTAAGCCTTTTAATGGCTAAAGGATATTCTGCCCGACAGTAAATCACCCCCTGGTTAGCGCCAATTGCATAACCACCAATAATTAAGCCTTCGATTACAGCATGCGGGTCTCCTTCAAGTAACGATCGGTCCATAAATGCTCCAGGGTCACCCTCATCCGCATTACAGATAATATATTTTTCATCAGACTTATTTTTATAAGCAAAACGCCATTTTAGTCCCGTAGGAAATCCTCCTCCACCGCGGCCACGAATGCCCGAATCTAAAACTGTTTGAATAACCTGCTCCTGGCTTACATTTTCGGCAACAATATTTTTTATTCCTTTATATCCATCATGTGATTCATATTCATCAATATTCTCTGGATCGATTACCCCACAGTGACGTAAGGCTATTTTTACCTGTCCTTCCCAAAATATATCATCTTTTGTTTTAAAAAAATCGCTTTTAACAACATAATCCTTTACAGGCTCTCCTTGTTTAAGATGCTTATCATAGATTTCAACCGCCTTTTCTTCATTTACCTCGCCATATAAATAAGAGCCACTTTGATCAATAATTTCTACCAAAGGCTCACGATAACACATACCGATACAACCCGTTTTTTTTAATTCAAAATCCAGTTTATCGGCATTTTTTAAAGCAATGAGTTTATTGTAAACTTTATTAGCACCTGCTGAAATTCCGCAGCTTGCTAGACCTACCAAAACTTTCGTTTTTTCCATATGAAGTTATTTTAATTATTCCCCTCTGAGGGATTAATTACTTTCTTTAATTTTTATTTCTTTAACAATTTTAACCGCGTGGCTCCCTGTAAGTTTCCCATAAGTTTCCCCGTCAATCATCATAACCGGAGCAAGTGAACAGCACCCCAGGCAGGCAACAGATTCTAAGGTGAAGAGATTGTCGTCGGTAGTTTCTCCATCTTTAATGCCCAATGCATCTTCCAAAGCTTCGGAAATTGCGGTGGCATTTTGCACATGGCAGGCAGTGCCATGACATACTTTAATAATATGTTTTCCTACGGGATTTAACCTAAATTGTGTATAAAAAGTAGCTACTCCATACATTTCACTCAGTTCAATTCCAGTAACTTCGGCTATTTTTAAAAATGCATTTTTAGGTAAATACCCATAGATATTTTGTGTCCCTTGTAAAATGGGAATTAAACTACCCTTTTTATTTTTGTATTTTTCTAACAGAGGATCGAGTAGGGATAAATCCACAGAAAGCTCATTTAAGCCTTCTTTTGGTTGTAAAATTCGTTGAACACGCATAACTATTAAAAGCTTTAAAGTATAATTTAGGTTCTAAATAATGTCTCAAGATATAATTTTAAAAAATGAATAACAAAAATATTGTATGCCGTTTAATATTTTTATTGAAATCATTTATTATTGCTCTTTTTTTACAAAGTTATTTATAATTATTCTAATCTATTTTATAAATTGCATTAAAATTAACAACTATGGTATTAAGTAAAAGTAACCAACGACTACGTCAATTAGTGAATAAAGCAATTGAAGACCACATTATTACTCCAGAGGAATATGATGAGATTCTTGAAATATCTTTTGAAGACGGACATATTGACCGACAAGAACAAGCTATGCTTACCGAACTACAAAAAATGATTGAGAATAAAGAGATTCGATTTGCTAAAGGAGAATGAAATATAAAGGAAGAAATGCTTTGATTGAATTTTAAGAACAAGAATTAACGGTTTTGTATATTAGCTTAAGGAACAAAAATATATTTCAAAGAAATATTTATAAAAACTACATAAACAGCTTTCCTAAAATCTTTTTTTTATTGTTAACTAATCGTTCGGGTTATATTGTTTTTGTTGACAAAAAAACAATATAAACAAATAAATATTATATGATTCGAAATTGATAATTTTATAGTTTTTAAAAAATTTAATTTTCTGCATCTGCAATGAAAAAAAAATTAGTCATCGGAATTTTTGAACACCCTGTATTAGGTTTGTTAATGGCACCCTACATAGTTATTATCAAGCCAAATCACGGTTTTTATCATATCGAGGCTAAAATATCTAACTTAAATATCAGCAGATATATAAACACCTGTTCTCCACATGAAAAAAAAAGTATTAGAGGTCATTGAGGAATATAGCGACCAGAATTTACATAAAGTGTTCTCGAAAAAACAAAAAGAAACTACGGTT
>JAYEKP010000109.1:0-2742 GCA_034661075.1 Bacteroidota bacterium | reverse complement strand
ACGAGCTTTAAATGTTTCGTATGCTTTTTTTAGGTTAGGGCTTTTAATTTTTGCTGCAATAATCCCCAGGTCCCCCAGTTGCAATTCAAATTCAGGAGCTTGTGGAGTTCTTTCCGAATATTGCCAGATTTCAAATCCACCGCCACCGGTTAGATTCATTGCCAAAGCGGCATGTCTTTTTTTTGGATTGCCTCCGGTGTAAGGTAACATCAATTCTGCCACTGTATTATCTTCAAAAATACGAATATCCATGCCAAAATTTTTTTTATACCACTTCCATGCTTCATAAACATTCGTAACACCAATACCGATTTGTTGTATTCCGCTAATTATTTTTTCCATTTTCTACACTCAATTTCAGTTCTAAAAAGGTTTTATTTTGCGTGCTAATTTATAAAATATTTTGGGAAAAAATTTATGAATATATACCATAAGTAGTTCTGTAGATCCTATTAATACCTCTTTTTTATCTTTTCGGATAGCTTTAAGATATTGTTTTGCACACTTTTGAGCAGGGATCCCTGTATTTTGTCCTTTATCCATTTTTCCATGTGCTGTTCCATCCTTGGTTAAAGCATGTAGTGATATATTGGTTTTTACCCTTCCGGGGAAAGCAATTAAAACTTTAATGTTATCATTAGAAACTTCGGCTCTTAAGGTCTCAAAGAAACCGTGAAGAGCATGTTTTGCTGCGGAATAAGCCGAGCGAAGCGGGAAACCAAATTTGCCGGAAATACTACTAGTTACAGCTATGTATCCTGATTTTGCTTTCATCATATGAGGCAACACTGTTTTTGTTAAAGCAATGGTGCCAAAATAATCTATTTCCATTATTTTACGATCTACTTCCAACGGTGTTTCAATAGCTAAAGCGCGCTGACTAATTCCTGCGTTATTGATTAAAATATCAATTCGCCCGAACTTTTCAATAAGCGCTTTGGTAATGGATTCCATTTTATCCATTGAGGTAATATCCAAAAATTGAATAAAACTTTTTCCTCCAATTTTATCGTAATTTTTTTTTACTCTTTCCAGCTCTTCTGGTTGGTTCGATGATAATATAGTTATTGCCTGTTGTTGTGCTAACTCATAAGCTAAGGCCTCCCCAATTCCTGAAGAGGCCCCGGTAATCCAAACTACTTTATTTTGATAAAACATAGTTATTTTTTTATCGCTGTACCATAATATAATTAAATGGAAAAGAAATCATATCTGCAAAATCTTCACCTACTTCTTTCATGTCGTCATCGCCATCTTCAAAATACCAGTAAACCTTAAATTGAATTCCCTTTTCATAATAATCTTTCACAATTACCAATATGTCGGAAATGAATTTTGCGGAAGATGAATTAAAGTAATCGAGTTTAAAATTAAACTTAAAAGGTTTTTCTTCTGATTCGTTAATTATTTTTTGATCTTTTACTATTGAGTTAAAATAGTTTCGTAAAGTTTTTATAATAGGATAATAGAAATCACGAACATTTTCAGGTCGGGAATTACCTTTCATCTCAAATAATTTTTTTGAAGGGTCGAACAGTATCCTGGGGGATTTATTAGTAGCCTCAATATTTAAGGTTTTCATAGTTTTTTTTATTTATTTTTAAGTTTAGTTGCATTGCAAAATAAGAAAATTTATGATTTATTTTTTCAAAATCGAAATGAATTTTTTGCCGGGTTGTTTTGGCCATAACGATTAATCCTAATCCGGCTCCTTCTTTTTCAGATATTTCAGCATTTGAAAGAGTATCTTTATATAATTGATTAATTTTATTTTCTTCTAATTTATTTAGCTTTGTTAGTTTTTCTATTACGCTATTAATATTTTCATTGGCTATTATATTCCCTGTATGAATAAGAAAAGTATCGTGAAAAAATTCAACAATAAATTTGGGTGGATATTTATTAACCAGTTTATTATTTATATCTGTTAAATCAGAATGCTTAAAAATATTATCAAGACACTCAACGGCAAGGGAATAAACACGCTTACGAATAAGTTTATCATTGATATTTTTATGAAGATAAACTTTTAACGTATGCAAGATATCATCAATTACAGGTAAAGAAATGTTCCCGTTAAAATTAATTACGACATCATATTTTTTCATAAATTCACGCTCAAGATATATTTTTTTCCTTTACGAAGAATGATAATATCATAAAAATAGTGTTATTTCATAAGAACAAAAACAATAACTAAAAAAAAATCATTATTGTCCGATAAAAAATAAATAAAATCAAGGCTTCATATCTGAGGGTGTATTATGATTTCAATATTCCGCGGCATGTTTGTTATCTGAAAGAATGGTCTGTGTTGCTTGCCGCTGGTTTTGTCGGATGGCAACCATACCCCCGGTGAAACGGAAGTTTATTCTCATGGATTGCAATTTGCGGTTCGTTTTATAAACGAGTAAACCCACGGGTTTAAGATTTTTTAGCTCACATCGCATAGTTTTTCGAGTGAGGCGGGCGTAGCCTTGAATTTCTTTGCGTACTTTTTTGTTTCAAGACAAGAAAGTATGTGGGGTTTGTGGCAAAGCCACTGAATTAGGAAATTGATAAATGGTAAATGAAATCAAGGTTTCAGAATGGATTCAATATTTTTATCGGACAACAGTGAAAAAAAATATTAATATTTTGAATAAAATCAGTAAATTTATATTTAATATTTTTATTTAACATTTATTTAACATTGAATTAATAAAAATTTAAACCTATAGAATATTTAACATAAACAAGGTA
>JAYEKP010000108.1:0-2784 GCA_034661075.1 Bacteroidota bacterium | reverse complement strand
GCAAAGAGTGTTAAATTTGTTTTTATAGCCAATTTATATTTTAGTTGGTTAGTACTACAAAAATAAGGGCTCTTTAAACAAGAGCTCTAAATTGGCTATCTTTTTTTATTATTTAGGACAGATGTGAACAAAAAGTAATTTAACAAACAATTATTTTAAATTTATGTTGTACAACAGGATTTTATACTCTATTTTTGTTTTCATTTTATAAAAACAGCATAACTAAACACTCAATATATTATTAGATACATTTAAAATAACTCAAAACAATAATTACTAATTAAAAACAACAAAAAATGGAAGGTATATTTTGGTTTATTCCTCTAGCTTCAGTGCTAGCACTGATTTTTGCCTGGTTTTTCTTCAAGAGCATGATGAAAAACTCAGAAGGGACAGATAAAATGAAAGAAATTGCCCAGCATGTTCGCGAAGGAGCAATGGCTTATTTGCGAAGACAATACAGGGTAGTAACGATTGTTTTTATTGTGCTGTTCCTCTTACTATTAATGTTGGCCTATTTTGGCGTACAAAATCCATTTGTTCCGGTGGCATTCTTAACCGGAGGTTTTTTTTCCGGATTATGCGGATATTTAGGCATGCGAACAGCAACCTATGCTTCAGCTCGAACAGCACACGGAGCATCTCAATCGTTAAACAAAGGATTAAAAATTGCTTTTCGCAGTGGAGCGGTAATGGGCCTTGTAGTTGTAGGATTTGCATTACTTGATATCGCCCTTTGGTGGTTTGTTTTAAATCAATTTGTTTACACTCCCGAACATATGCAAAACGGTTTCGAAATGCTAGGCCTTACTTTTGTTCATCCAGGGACAACAGATCATGGCAAACTCGTTGAAATTACCGTTACCATGTTAACCTTCGGAATGGGTGCTTCAACACAAGCACTTTTTGCTCGTGTTGGTGGTGGTATTTATACCAAAGCTGCTGACGTAGGAGCTGATTTAGTAGGAAAAGTTGAAGCTGGTATTCCTGAGGATGACCCAAGAAACCCTGCAACCATTGCGGATAATGTAGGTGACAATGTAGGTGATGTCGCCGGTATGGGGGCTGACCTTTACGAATCATACGCAGGATCAATCCTGGCAACTGCGGCATTAGGCGCTGCACTACCTGCTATATCCGGAATTGATTCCGTAAAATCTATTATTTCGCCTATGCTTGTAGCTGCTTTTGGAATAATCTTATCGATTATAGGTATATTTATGGTAAGAGCCAAAGAATCAGCTACGCAAAAAAATCTTTTAAAAGCATTATTACTAGGTACCGGTGGGAGCTCTGCATTAATTTTAGTAGCAGTAGCCGGACTGGCATATTTTGAATGGATTACCTGGGGGATTTTTGGCGCCGTAGTAACAGGCCTTATTGCCGGAGTTATTATCGGACAGGGAACCGAATATTTTACTGCGGATGAATATAAACCAACCAAAGGGATTGCAAAACAAGCCCAGGGAGGACATGCAACAACCATCATTGATGGGATTGCTGTAGGAATGTATTCCACATGGATTCCTGTAGCAACAATCGTTGTGGGAATTATCGGATCATTCGGCTTTGCCGGAGGATTTAATAATTTTGCCATGGGAGTTTATGGTATAGGTTTTGCTGCCGTAGGTATGCTTTCTACCTTAGGAATCACTCTAGCTACAGATGCTTTTGGCCCTATTGCCGATAATGCAGGTGGTAATGCAGAAATGTCTGAACTCCCCAAAGAAGTAAGAGAAAGAACGGATGCCCTTGATATGCTTGGAAATACTACAGCTGCGACAGGGAAAGGTTTTGCTATTGGGTCGGCTGCATTAACAGCTATGGCTTTGTTAGCTGCTTATATGGAAGAAGTAAGATTATGGTTAGGAAAACTTGCCTCATCCAGTGCAGAAGGATTTAAGCAAATTGGCGACACCTTATTTTATAAAGGTACTGAAAACATGCCAGCAGTTATTGAAGAAGGACAAAAAGCAATTGAAATAGCGAGTGCTTCTGTAAAAGATTTCTCAGCAGCTTACGATTTATCTTTATTCAATCCCATGTTATTAGGGGGATTATTCCTTGGAGCCATGATGGCATTTGTATTTAGTGCAATGACAATGAAGGCTGTTGGCCGTGCTGCCGGAGCAATGGTAGACGAAGTTCGCCATCAGTTTAAAACGATTGTTGGCATTATGGATGGATCAGGGAAACCTGATTATGCAAGATGTGTAGCCATATCAACAAAAGGAGCACAAAGAGAAATGTTACTACCCTCTTTATTTGCCATTGCAGTACCTATTATTGTGGGTGTTGTCTTAGGAGTAGCCGGAGTGGTCGGATTATTAGCCGGCGGACTGGTTACCGGATTTACATTAGCATGTATGCTTAATAATTCAGGAGGAGCATGGGATAATGCAAAGAAATTTATTGAAAAAGGTAATTATGGCGGTAAAGGTGGCGAAGCTCACAAAGCAAGTGTTACCGGGGATACTGTTGGGGATCCTTTTAAAGATACCTCTGGCCCATCCTTAAATATCCTGATAAAACTTATGACTATGGTTTCGGTAGTTATGGCTGGATTAACCGTAGCTGTTGGAATTTTTGTATAAACAAAATACATTTTTTAGCATTGAAAGCTGGTTGAAACACCAGCTTTCTTTTTTAATATTCAGAATCATAGCTGTCCTAAATATTTTTAAAATTAAAAAATACAAACGTAATTACAGGTATTTTGGACAGATTTTTACTATTATTAAAAACGAATCCCCCCATTTAAATAAAATCCCTTGTTTATATTTG
>JAYEKP010000107.1:0-14286 GCA_034661075.1 Bacteroidota bacterium | reverse complement strand
CAAAGAGTGTTAAATTTGTTTTCATAGCCAATTTATATTTTAGTTGGTTAGTACTACAAAAATAAGGGCTCTTTAAACAAGAGCTCTAAATTGGCTATCTTTTTTTATTATTTAGGACAGATGTGTTTAAAAATCCATAATTATCCTATAAAAAAAAATGGTAAGATAGTTACATTACGATATTTAGCCGTAAATATCACAGAGCATGAAAATAAACTACATGCCTTAACAGGCAAAGAATATCATTACCGGCAATTTTTTTTGAACTCACCTATTCCCTACCAGTCGCTCAATAACGAAGGCGTTATTTTAGATGTAAATCCAGCATGGGAAAAAAACACAGGTTATTATCATGAGGAGATTGTGGGGAAATATTTCAAATCTATCTTAGACGATGATTCTCAAGAGAAATTTAAAAAGAACTTCAGTCTTTATAAAGAAAAGGGAGAAATTAATAATGTTGATTTGAAGTTAAGAAAAAAAAATGGAGATACGATTTATGTGCATTATTTTGGAAAAGTTGAATATGCTGATGATGGAACTTTTCTTCGAAGCCATGCTGTTTTTACAGATATTACGGCCCAAAAAAAGGCCGAAGAAACATTAAAAAATCGGAGAAAAGATTCAGAGAGCTTAATGCAACCAAAGATAAATTTTTCTCTATCATTGCCCATGATTTAAAAAATCCTTTTAACGACTTAATAGGATTTACCCAATTACTTTCCACAAGTATTCATAAATATGACAAAAACAAAATTGAGCAATTCGTAAAAATTATACACCAAAGCTCAAAATTAGCCTATGGACTACTGGAAAATCTATTAGAATGGTCGAGAACACAAACCGGAACATTAACGTATAAACCTGAATTTTTCGATATAAAACATATTATTGATGAAAATATTGAACTTTTACATTCAAATGCACATCACAAAAATATCCGGATCATTTCAGAAATCAATAAAAACACTCTAGTATATGCCGACCGGAATATGGTACATACCATTGTGCGTAATTTACTATCCAATGCTATAAAATATACTCACAATGGAGGTTTCGTAAAACTCACAAGCACCCCTGTACAACATCATATCGAAGTTTTTATTGAAGATAATGGGGTAGGAATTGATAAGAAGAATGTACGCAAATTGTTTCGCATAGATGAAAGTTATACAACCACAGGGACTCAAAGAGAAAAAGGAACCAGACTGGGATTAATTTTATGCAAAGAGTTTATAGAAAAAACAGAGGGCAAATAAACGTAAAAAGCACACCTGGTAAGGGGAGTATCTTTTCTTTTACTCTTCCAACAAAAATGCAGGATAAAGAAATTTAAAACAAGTCTACTGAAATATTTTGAATAAATGCCGTATACGAAACTTCATCTTCCAGTCGTGCCATTGATAATAGGAAGATAACCGATTTTTCTTCTCCTGTTTTTATACTTTCAATCGTTACCTCTTTTCGTTCGCCAATTATTTTTTCTTCGTTTGGATCAATCAATGCATTAATAAATTCATCCTCATATTTATCTTTGGGGAATAATTTAGTTATTTTTCTGCCTAAAACAATATCCCGTTCTATTTCCCAAAGCTCTTCAGCTGCTTTGTTAAAAAATTTAATTACACCATGATGATCAAAGGTTAAAATAGCATCTGAAGCCCCTTCAAGTGTTCGTTCGATTCTTTTTTGTACTTTTTCAATTTCTTTAAATTGCTGCTTTACATCTTCACGTGCTTTTTTCAATTGTGCTTTTAAATCAACTCTCGATTGCTTCAACTCTTCTTCCTGTTGTTTAAGCAGTTCCGTTTGTTTTTGGGTTTCAAGTTCCATTATTTTCTCATTGGTAGTATCATTTCCAATATAAATAATCTTGGAAATATCGTCGTACATATCCCTAACGGCAGACAATGAAGCACGTACCCAAACATCTTTATTTTCTTTGGTTCTTTGCCGTATTGTTCCTTCCCAACTCTCTCCCTGCGAAACTTTACCCCAAATATCTTTTATCTTATTTAAATCGGATTTATCTACAAAATCAAATATACTTTTTTCTTTAAGCTCATAAAGAGGATAGTTCATTAAATCAATAAATTTCTTATTGCATTCGAGCAAATCACCTGTAGGTAAAAATTCAACTTTAACCGTTGATTTATTTAATGCATCAATTTGTGCCTGATAATCCAAACTTTTCTTTTTCTGATCGGTAGTGTCAATAGCCAGGAATAAAATCTTATCTACCGTTCCATCTTCTTTTCTCATGCAGGTATACGTAGAAATAGTCCACAAGTCACGCCCTTGTTTGGTAATATGCTTCATATCTCCTTCAAAATGTTTTCCTCCATTGGCTAAATTGGTCCATAATTTATTAAACCAACTTCGATCCTTTTCATTAATGAACATTGAAATATTTTTACCTTCTACTTCAGAATTTTTTTCATAACCCATTTTCTTAAGAAACTTCGTATTTGCATAAATCAATGTTCCGTCGGGATCGTATTCTGCTCTAAGTAAAGTATGATTCACTGCATTAGTAAAGGTAATAAACTTTTCACTTTGGCGGGCTGCTTCTTCCTGAGTCGCTTGTAACTCCTCCATATTTTGGCGCATTTGTTCTTCTTGCGAAGCCAATACCTCAGCCTGCTGCTGCGATTCTTTAAGTAATTTTGCTGTACGCGTATTAATTTTTACGTTTGAAATAGTAGAAGCAATATTTTCGGCAACATTCTCTACAAAATCAACAATATGCTTTTCTAGTGGTTTTATTGCACCTATTTCAATTACTCCATGTACCTCTTCATTAACTTTTAAAGGAACTACGAGTAAACAACCGGGTGTTGCTTTCCCTAAACCTGATGTAATATTTACGTAACTTTCAGGAACATCGGTCATATAAATCGTTTCTTGCTCTAATATGGCAGCACCAATAATTCCTTCGTTTAATTCAAGCCTTTTATCTGCATATTTTCGTCGTTCGTAAGCATAACAAGCTGTCATTTTTAAATGAACATCGGCTTCATCTTCATCTTCAATAATAAAAAATGCTCCCTGGTTTGCATGAATATATTTAACCAGATTGCTGATTAAATTATAAGAAAGCTCTTCAATATTATCGGAATCTTTTCTTAAAATATCGCCAAATTTTGCTAACCCTTCTGCAATCCAGTTTCGTTGTTGGTCTTCCTTCCGTCTGCGATCTTCTTCTTCTTTGTTTTTCTTTAAGTTATTGCGTAAATCTAAAATGGATTGGCCTAAAACATCATCTCCCCCCTGAACCTTATATTCAGCATCAATATTTCCCATTCTTATTTTTTCGACAAAACGAAAAATTCGCTGATTTTTATCTAATTCTTGCTTTAATGCTTTATGCAGAAATTCTGAAGTATCGGAATACTTTCGGCTAATTAGGTAAGCATAAAAAGCTAAAACAAATGGAGATAAATCTAAGATTAAATAAACCGGATTATTCTTATGTATTTCTAAAACTTCTGAGAAACTAATATTTTTAATAAAAAAATCAACCGTTAAAATAAATAAAACCGTTAATAGCCCTATAATAAAACCACTAATTGTATACTTAAAAACAATACTATGTGAATTTTTATCTTTCATAAAATTTATTTAAAATTTTTGAGAAATTAAAAATAATAAATCTTTTCCACAAATTTCTATGGCCTAATATATAATTTTTAGGCGAATGATACGATAATAATCCCTTACAGTTTTATATTTTTTTCTAAAAGATGTTTTATCTGGCTTAATTACAGAAAGATAATATATGAAATTAATGTGCTGCTTTTAACATAAATGATGCCGTTTGTTCGAGAGGTAAAATTTTATCGACAGCACCAATTTTTATCGCTTCTTTAGGCATACCAAAAACCACACATGTTTTTTCATCCTGGGCTATAGTTTTGGCTCCTGCTTCTTTCATTTCCAACAAACCTTTTGCCCCATCATCACCCATACCTGTCATAATGATCCCCACGGAGTTTGCTCCTGCATATCGGGCTGTAGAACGAAATAATACATCAACTGAGGGGCGGTGCCGATTAACTAAGGGCCCTTCTTTTACTTCAACAAAATACCTTGCTCCGCTTCTTTTTACTAAAGTATGAAAATTTCCGGGTGCAATAAGTGCTTTTCCTCGAATAATCGTATCGTTATTTTCAGCTTCTTTTACGGTAATATTGCAAATATCATTCAACCGGTTTGCAAAAGAGGTAGTGAATTTTTCGGGCATATGTTGAACAATAACAATTCCAGGTGAATCGGGCGGAAGTGCAGTTAAAAATTCCGTTAATGCTTCGGTACCTCCCGTTGATGCTCCAACAACTACAACTTTTTCAGTTGTTTTTATCATACTTTGCTTAAATGCCGGAGGAATAATTGCATCAGCAGTATATTTAGGCTCTACATAAATGGGGGATGGAGTGATATTCCGACGCTTAATTTTTGCATGAGCAGCTGCTTTTATGGCTTCACAAATTCGGAGTTTTGATTCCAAAATAAATTTTTTAGTATACATTTGAGGTTTCGTAATAATCTCTAAAGCACCATATTCTAAAGCTTTTAAACCTGTTTCTGTTCCTTTTGCTGTTAAACTTGAGATAATAACAACAGGCATAGGGTGCTGCGACATGATCTTTTTTAAGAACGTTAACCCATCCATTTTGGGCATTTCAATATCTAAGGTTATTACATCCGGAACTTCATTTTTTATTTTTTTGGCAGCTATATAGGGATCAGATGCAGTAGCCATAACCTCAAGTTCTGAATCTGAATTTATTATCTCGGTTAAATTTTGTCTTACTACTGCCGAATCATCAACAATTAATACTTTAATTTTCGCTTTGGGCATTTTTTAAAATAAATTAGATGACTGATCATTAAAACTACAAAAAAATAATGAAATCTAAGTTGATTACTTTTGGATATTATTATTTTGCTTCTGCACATACCGTTGTTTTACCTCTCCGGTATCCGTAAAAAAGATGATTTTTCTTCCTAATTTACCTCCTACACTCGAACTTATAATCGGGATTTTTTCTTCGGCAAGTATATCTTTAGCCAACGTAATATTTCGTTGTCCAATATTAAAATGAGGATTTTTTGTTTCTATCACTTCTCCTCCACCAAAAATTTTTGCTTTAATATTGTATTTATTGCTTCCAAAGTTGATCATTTTCTCCACTAACTTTTCTATTGCAATATTCCCATACTTCGGAGATGCAAGCCCTTCACCATTCCATAAAGGTAACATATAATGACACATTCCACCATAATTTAATACCGGATCGTAAAGGCAAACAGCCACACAAGATCCCAAAATAGTATTAATTTGAAAAGGTTCCTTGCTGGCATATAAAGCTGCCGGATATAAAAAGTGTGACTGATAATTACTCATCTTAAAAATTTACCGCTAAAACGTTTCCTCTTTATCATCTAAGGTTTTATCCTCATCAAAGAAAAGTTCATTTCCATCAAAAGCAAAACCACTAATATGCGATTCATTTTCGGGAATGGATATTGTAAATTTAGCTCCTTTCTCCTGTTTGCTTTCAATCTCGATAGTGCCTTTTAACAAATCCAAAAGAGCTTTATTTATAGAAAGGCCTAAACCATGGCCACGGTTTATTGAATTAATTCCTGAGTCTAATCGTTTAAAACGATCGAAAATAACTTTTTGATTCTCGTTAGAAATTCCAGTACCAAAATCTTGTACGGCAATTCTAAGCTGTTTTTGATCCATCCACGCTTTAATAATTACTTTGTTATTTTCGTAACTAAATTTAACCGCATTACTTACCAGGTTTGATACAATTAACCGCAATTTTTCAGGATCTATTTTAAAGAAAAAAGGTTTCTCTTCCGAAGAAGGGATATCAAATTGTAATTCAACATTAATCTTTTTCTTTTTACATTCATACTTAAACGAATCGACTACACTCTCGAGTAAGTGTTTAATATCAACATTTAATATTTCGGGAAAAATTTCACCAGCCTCAATTTTTGCAGCCACAAAAATATTTCTTAATTGAAAATCAAGATTAAAAGCTTCGGAATAAATTAAAGAAACCATGGAAATAACTTTCTTCCAGTTTTCTTTCTCTACGGATAAAATGTTTTTTGATAAAGCAAGAATTGAAGCAAATGGATTAATAATCTCATTGGTAATATTAGATATAAAATGACTTTTTAAGGCTTCAGATTCTTCCAGTTTCTTATTTACTTCCTTAAGCTCATTATTTAATTCCTGAACTTCTTTTAGCGTTTTTTTATTCTGATCGAATCGCTTTTTTAGTTCATCAATGAGTTCCTGGTCGGTTAATTCGCTCATAGCTTTAATTTTATGTTGGTTTTATATTCGTTTAAAAATAGTAGGCTTAATTTGCTGGAGCGGAACATCCATTCCTAAAATAGATTCGGAATGTCCGATAAAAAGATATCCTCCTTTTTTAAGCTTATTACATAGTTTATTAATTACCTGCTCCTGAGTATCTCTATTAAAATAAATTAAAACATTACGGCAAAAAATCACATCGAAAATATCAGAGATATTATACGTTTCATCCATAAAATTTAATCTTCGATACTCAACTTTATCTCTCAAATCTCTGATAACACGCACAGTTTTATTAATTCTATCTTTGCTTCGCAAAAAATATTTCCGTTTCAATTCTAAAGGAATATTTACAATTCTTTCTTCTTTAAAAACAGCCAAAAATGCTTTTTGTAGTATTTGCGAAGAAATGTCTGTACCTAATATGGAATAATTGAAATTAGGATAGTTGTTCTTAAATTCATTCAATGCTATAGCAATAGTATATGGTTCTTCTCCGCTTGAACAACCAGCACTCCAAACTTTAAAATTTTTATTAAAATTATTTGTTTCAATAAATTCAGGAAGAATTGTTTGTGTTAGAAAATCAAAATGAACAGGTTCCCGATAAAAATCTGTTTTGTTGGTGCTTACTACATCAAGCATATGAATGATCTCATTTTTTTGTCCCTCCTCACTAAAAACAAAATCGGCATACTCTTTAAAAGAAGTTATTTTAAGTTCCCTTAATCGTTTTTGAAGCCTGCTTTGAAGCATCACCTTTTTCACGGGTGGCATTTTAATGCCCGATTGCTGGAAAATAAATTTACTTAACCGATCAAAATCATCGGAAGTCATCTGTGCTTTAAAAATCTGGTTTAATGTATGATCTACCATCTATTTAAAAATAAAACTAAAAATTAAAAAGGGGGATGGGGCAATCCCCCTGTATTTACTCAAAATGCAAAGCATTTTGTTACCCTAACCTAAAATTAATCTATGAGAATGCCCCATTTTTAAAAATTTTCATATTCATCGTCTAATTTTTTATTATCGTACATTTTTAAATCTATACCCGACGATTTTTCTTTTTTCTTTTCTTTTAATAAATTATCTTCTTTTTTGAAGGAATTATCCTTTTTTTCATTTGATTTTGATGCTGACTTAAAGGACAACTTTTTATTTTTAATATCTTTCCCCACAGAAAAATAGGATATATTCTCTTTCAGTTGATCTGCCTGACTTGAAAGCTCTTCGGAGCTGGTAGCCAGCTCTTCTGATGCAGCGGCATTCTGTTGTGTTACCTGATTTAGTTGTTGTATGGCATTATTTATCTGGTCGGCACCTGAATTTTGTTCCATACTCGAGGCAGATATTTCCTGCACCAATTTTGCTGTTTTTTCAATATCCGGGATAATCTTCATCATCAGCTCTCCAGCATCTTCGGTTACCTTCACACTCTTATCCGATAAACCAACAATTTCATCGGCAGCCACTTTACTCCTTTCAGCTAATTTTCGAACTTCGGCAGCCACAACGGCAAAACCTTTCCCATGCTCACCAGCACGAGCGGCTTCTACCGCAGCATTTAATGCCAGAATATTGGTTTGAAAAGCAATATCATTTACTACCCCTATCTTGTCAGCAATCTCTCGAATTGAGGTTAAACTTTCTTGTGCAGCTTCGGCTACCTGCTTAATACCATTAGCAGCTTCAACAGATATTTTCTCGGTTTGTTGTGCATTATCCGTATTTTGCTGAATGTTTGATGCCATTTCTTCCATAGATGATGATACCTCCTCTGCAGACGATGCTTGCTCATTGGCACCTTGTGATAATTGTTGCGATCCGGAGCTTACCTGACCACTTGCAGATGCAATATGATCGGCACTATAAGTTACAGAGGTAACAATTTCTTTCAGTACATTAACCATTTCTTCTAATGACCGACCCAATGCTCCCATTTCATCTTTATTTTCAACCAAATTTTTATCAATTTCTGTTGTTATATCTCCTTTTGAAATTTTATTAAAAATCTCTTTAAACGCATTTATGGGTTTGTAAATAGCTGAAGAAGTGATAAAATAGATAAACAAGAATATTACTACTATAATAACAACAAAAACCGAAATAATTGATTGATATAATATTTGATTATAATTATTAATAATATCAGAAATGTCTTTTTCGTAATAAAAAACACCTGCTTTATTTCCCTCAAAATCTAATACTGGAAATGTTGTTATTGCCTTATCACCTATTATTTCAAAATGTTTGCCGGTTTCCCCTTTTTGAAGAAATTCAGCCTTCACTTCATCAAGATCACTTTTGTTTGCCTGGCTAACAAAGGTATACTCTCCCACTTTAGGATTATCTTGTAAACTCCAGGCAATCTTTGCAGAATTTTTATCTAAAAAGCAGGATAAATTTTGGGTATTATCTAGTGCGGTTTGCTTATACAAATCTTTAATATCAAAAAAACTTTCTACAGAACCTTTATATTCACCATCCACAAAAATTGGTGCAATACCACGAATAACCAATCCTCCTTTCCCTAACTCAACTCCATGTACCGGTTGATGGGTATTTGATACAGCGAGGATGGTATTTCTAAATGAACTTAAGTCATCTCCTCCTTCACCTTCTCCTGTCCGCCAAATACGCCAAACACTTTGTGCTGGTTTTTTATGGAAATGAATTCTTAATCCATCTCCAAGTCCTGAATTTATTTTAAAGATAGTAATTTGATCGGTTAGTGATGATTTTAAACTATCACGTATACTTTGTGTATCACTCAAACGATAAGCCGCAATAACCTGATCAATGGATGCATAATTTGATGCTAATAATAAGGCTTTTTTACTTATTCGATCTAAACTATTTTGTATTATTGAATAATATTTCTCACTATCAGCTATGGCAGTTTCTCGAATTTTCTGATTTGATAATCTATTAAAAAATACCATTAATAATATAAGAATCAAAATCATTACTGCTAATATGGGGGCAATTAGCTTACTTCTAATATTAAAGTCTTTGTATTTAAGTTTCATAAGCTGCTATTTTTTTCTTGATATAAAATATTTATTATTATTTAGTTACTAAATAATGTAGGTTTAATTACTAACATTAAAAATGCCCAGTTACCCAATTTATCCGCATCACCACCTTTTATTACCTCCATTGACTTTTGGGCAAACATCAGTGAATATCCGGCATTTAAAGTTATATCAGGAGTAAATTGGTAATCGAAGTAAAGATCAATTTCTGTACCCAAATGTTTGTCGATGGCTTTTAACCCGGAGCCTGTATAATTTGGATCGATAACATTATTGGCTAACGAAAGGTAATGAAGGGTAGTTCCTATATTAAGCTTCTCATTCACAGCAAATTTAATATTTATATATAAATCGGATAAACCTCCATTTTGAGTTTGCGAATAAGGATCGGTAAAATAATCCATATGCCCGTTAAATCTATGACCAGCACCATACAATTTATTAAAGGTGTTGATTTCTGTATTAGTAGTATCTAATCCATCGGTACCTGAATAATAGTCAAAACCTAAATCAACTCCCAGATTACTGAATTTTTTAGCGGCTTTGAGCGAATAAAAATATGCATTCACATCTTTTCCTGTAGCCTCTTTTCCATGCTGATAATAAAAGTTCCCGGATAATCTTAAATCAGCCGACGGGATGTTATAATAGATATTAGGGCCAAAGGTGTTGCGCCCATAAATTGTATGGTCGGTATTTTCTTTTTGATTCCCGTCTAAAATATCAATAAAAGAAATGGTAAGATGATCGTTCATTTCCTTTGAAAGCCAAACAAATGTAAGTGTCTTGTAATAACCTAATGGATAGAAACTCTCAAAATTCTTTTCTTTTTCGTTATTGTAAGCAAATCCTACATGAGATTTGAAGGTATTGTTTTCATATTTTAACAATGCTAAATCATGCGAAATACTTACATTATTCCAGTTTGCAACAGTAAATAATCGCTGGTCGTCATATTTTAGTTTCTGTCTTCCTAGTTTTATAGTAAACTGAGGATTAAGTTTTAATTCAGCCCAGGCTTCATTAATAAAAGATGAAGCTAAATCATCTTTTACCTTAACATCACCCCATGTTCTAACATCCTGAAGAGATAGTTTAAAATCAAGATTCTCCATTTGGGATTCAAAATTTAGTCTGGTTCTTTGTGTAATCACATTAGCAGCAGATGTTGATGAGGTTGGCAACGTTTTGTAACCATTACGAAACTCATATCGGGGGCGCATTTCGGCATTTATCGAAAATTGTGAAAACACTTCTATATTCGATAGTGCTATTGTTATGGTTAATAAGAATAACTTTAATATCTTTATTTTCATATGTTTACTCATTATGTTTTGATGAAATATCCACGATAACAAATTTTTATTATTTTTTAGATTTTTTATCCATAGTGGATTTACCTTCAGTGTTTTTTTCCTGTAAAGAAATAATTTCGTCTGATGAAAATACTTTTTCCATATCCAGAAGCATGATAAATTTCTCGTCCACTTTAAACATACCATAAATAAATTCTGATTTGAATTTACTTCCAATACTTGGTGGAGGCTGTATCTGGCTATCGTCAATTTCACGAACAGCCTGAACCGAATCGACCAATGCACCCACTTGAACAATGTCATGATCTAGCTCAACTTCCATTACTACAATACAAGTATTATTGGTATATTCTATTGGAGACATTCCAAATTTAATTCGGGTATCAATAACCGGTAAAACGGTTCCACGTAGATTTATTACTCCCTTCATATACTCAGGAGATTTAGGAACCTCCGTGATTTTTGTCATTTCAAGAATATTAAGGACTTTACCTACGTGAGCAGCAAATTCTTCATCTCCCAGTTTAAATGATAAATAAGAGTTAATTTTTGTTAATTCTTCTTTTTCCATGATTTTGTTATTTTTTATGTTATTTTTCATCCGTTGTTTCTTTTGAAAATTGTGCAATAATTTTATTGGGATCCATAACTAATGCTACTGTCCCATCGCCCAGGATAGTGGCTCCTGATATTATTTCCTGTTGTTTGTATAATTTACCTAATGATTTTAGTACGGCCTGATATTCTCCAACCACATCATCTACTACTAATCCAATTTTTTGATCGGTATAACTTACCACAATTATTTGCTCAATATCTTGTGTCCCTTCAGGAAAATCGAATTCTTCGCGTAAATAATAAAATGGAATTTGATCACCATCCAGAATAATCATGTTATTATAGGTATTAACAACTTTTTTGTGTTCGGTAGCATAAATTTTATCCACTGCATTAAGCGGAATGATGTAATGATTCTTATCAATTTTAACTAACAAACCATCAATTATCGATAAAGTCAGAGGTAATTTAATGGTTAGAGTGGTACCAACATTTACTTCTGAGTCAATTTCTACTTCCCCGCGGATTTCGGCTAATTTTCTTTTAACCACATCCATACCAACCCCACGGCCGGATACGTCGGTAATATTTTCGGCAGTAGAAAAACCAGGTAAAAAGGTTAAATCTAAAATTTCATTTTTGGATAAATCGGCATCTTTACTAATTAAACCTTTCTGTATAGCTTTATTCTTAATTTTCTTAGGGTCAATTCCCGCTCCATCATCGCTAATTTGAATAATAACATTTGCGCCTGAATAAAAAGCTTTTAAAAGAATTTTTCCTTGTTCTGGTTTATTTAATTTCTTCCGTTGTTCAGCAGATTCAATTCCATGATCAATACTGTTTCTTAAAATATGTAGAAGTGGATCGGTAAGGCTTTCAATAATAGTTTTATCCAATTCAGTATCACCTCCTTCGGCACTAAAAGCAATATCCTTATTTTGATCTTTCGATAAATCTCTTACTAATCGTTGAAAACGAGTAAGCATCGTTTCAATAGGAACTAAAACTATATCAAAAGCATTATCGCGTAATTGACGCGAAAGTTTTTGTACATTTTCGGCTATAGACATAAGTTCTGAGTCGGCTGTTTGTTCAGCATATAAACTTAAGCGGGCTTGTGTCGTTACAAACTCACTTACTAAATTCATCATTCGGTCAAGTTTACTGGAAGATACTCTAATGCTTGAAAGAACATTTTCTTTTACCGATGGAAGAGGGCCTGATTTTTTTATAGCATTTTCTATCTCGCTTAAATCATTTTCTGTTGTTTTGGTGTGTTTTTTAATAATTTGCTGAATCTCAGACAAACCAATATCATGCTTCTCTTCTGATATGTTGGTCAGTTCGTTAACAATTAACTCATTAGATAAAATATTATAATTAGAAACCTCATTGATTTCTAATGCACATTGATCTTCAACAAATATAAAAACATCGGTAATTGCATTAACATCTTCTTCGGTGGCAAGAAGTATTTCCCAATAAGTATAGCATTTGGTAACATTTATTTTTTCAATATCAGGAACTTTATTAAAATGTGAAAACACTTTGCAATCTCCCAATCCATGAAGCTCATCTAACAGAAATAAAGGATTTGTTCCATCGTTAAAAATATCTTCATCGGGCTCAAAATAAATATAATAGGTTTTTAGTTTTGTTTCTTTATCTTTCTCGGAATTGCTTATTGGTTCAGTATCTTCTGTTGGTGATTCAGATATTTTCTTTATTCTTACAATCAAATCGTTATGATGCGCTGTTAATTCCGGAGAGTTAACATTCTCATTGGTAAGCAACACTTTCATATGATCAACAGATTCGAGTGTAATATCAAGGAGGTCTCTTGTCACTTGCAATTTACCTTCACGAACCAGATCGTAAATATTTTCGAGATGGTGCGTAAAATCGCTGAGTTGTTGAAAACCAAACATTGCTCCACCTCCTTTAATCGTATGCATAGCTCTAAAAACTCTCTCTATCAATTCCTTGTTGCCAGGATCATTGTCGAGAATTAAAAGTGCATCTTCCAGATCTTTAATATTATCTGTAGCTTCTTCTATAAATTTTGCTGTAAACTTATCCATTAGCGTAAAACTTTTTTAAGTGCGGCAATTAATTTGGCAGGAACAAATGGTTTAACAATCCAACCCGTAGCTCCAGCTTCTTTTGCTTCCATTTTTTTGGCAGCCTGAGATTCGGTCGTAAGAAACAAAATAGGAATTCGTTTATAACTATCCATGGCTCTGATGTTTTTAATCAGCTCAATGCCATTCATTTTAGGCATATGCAAATCGGTAATTACTAAATCAATTTGGCGCCCATCAAGGAATTTCATGGCATCGGTTCCATCATCGCCAACAAGAACACTATAGCCTTCGTTCTCGAGGGTGAAACTTACCACCTCACGGATACTCTCTGAGTCGTCTACTATTAAAATATTTTTACTCATAATATTATTTTTTTTCTTTAGCCTTTAAATATTTTATTGATATCGGAATTTTCAAATAATGAATGAATATCATCATTTAAATCAGTGTGAAAAGCCACTTTTTTATTCATTTTTTTTGCACTCTGATTTAATGAAAAGAGAAACTGAACAAACGATAAGTCCATATTGCTTACTTTTTTAATGGTAAAGTCAATCTCCTGATTATCTTTAAATGTTTTTATTATTTTATCTTTCATCTCTTCAATTGAGTATATTGTTAGCTCATTGTCTAACAAAATATTTACTTTTTTTACTCCTTTGGTTTTTGCTTTTTTTATTTGCATAATCTTGAATTTACCGTTTTATCATTTAAAAAAATTCAATATCACCATCTTCTTCAAAATTAACTTCAATATCCAAAGTATTTTCTTGAATAATCTGATCGTGAATCTGGTGCTCTGAATGCATGGTATAATATTCTTTTAGTGTTTTAAGATTTTCTTCTTTGGAAAAGTTCGATTCCTGATTTTCTGTTTTCAACTTATAATTGATAGTATTTAATTCCGTTATTATTTCCTCAATTACCTTTTCAAATAATTTGTA
>JAYEKP010000106.1:0-2812 GCA_034661075.1 Bacteroidota bacterium | reverse complement strand
GAACTCAAAAAATACAATCAATCTTTCATTGAACAAATAGAAGAAGCCAAAGACAGTAAGGCACTGCTTAAAATTTGGGAACATATGAAAAACAAATCGTTCCTAAACTACAATATAGATATTCAAAAACAAGAAGAACACATTGAAGAGTTTAAGCAGTTAGAGTTAATGAAACAAAAAGAACACTTAATTGAATTGCTGGACAAAAATCAATTGTATGTAAATCTTTCATCTATCAACGATAAAGATTTTGAAGTAAGCAAAGAAGAAAAGCAAGTAACCAACGATTTTTACCAAATTAAAAAGGATTAAGTATGGCTTTTTTATATAGTATATTCGATAATCCTTTTGCAAGAAAGGCTCTTGAACAAGTTATTGTTCCTAATTACATTTCGGACAACTTAAAATATGATATTCGTCCTTATCAAGAAGAATCGTTTAAAAGATACATTTATTCTGATTTGGAAGATTTTGAAGGCAAACCAAACAAACCGTATCACTTGCTTTACAATATGGCAACAGGTAGTGGTAAAACTTTGGTAATGGCTGGCTTAATGCTTTATCTTTTTGAAAAAGGGTATCGCAACTTTTTATTTTTTGTAAATTCAAATAACATCATCAATAAAACAAAAGACAATTTTTTAAATCCGCAAGCATCAAAATATTTGTTTAGCAATAAAATTGTAATTGATGGTAAAGAAATATTAATAAAGGAAGTTGATAATTTTGAAGAAGCAGACAAAGAAAATATCAACATTAAATTTACAACTATACAGCAATTACATCTTGACTTAAACAACACAAAAGAAAATAGCTTAACTTACGAAGATTTTAAGGATAAAAAGATTGCTCTAATTGCTGACGAAGCACATCATTTAAGTTCTGCAACTAAAAACAACGGAGAATTATTTGGTAGTTGGGAAGGCACTGTAATTAAAATATTGGAACAAAATTTTGATAACTTGCTATTAGAATTTACAGCAACATTAGATTACGAAAGCCGAGAAATCACAGAAAAATATCAAAATAAAGTAATTCAGAAATACGACCTTGCTCAATTTAGAATTGATAAATATTCAAAAGAAATAAATTTAATAAGGTCGTTATATGATGAGAAAGAGCGAATAATTCAAGCCTTGATTTTGAATTTATATCGTCAAGAATTAGCAACTTCAAAAGACATTAATTTAAAACCTGTAATTCTTTTTAAGGCAAAACAAACCATAAAGGAATCTGAACAGAATAAAATCAACTTTCATAAATTAATTTATGAATTTTCGGCAGAAATGGTTGAAAATATTCAAAAGACTTCAACTGTTGCTATTGTTCAAAAAGCATTTACGTTTTTTGAAAGTATAGAACTTTCATCAACAGAGATTGCAAAAAGAATAAAATCAAATTTTAAAGAAGAAAACTGCATAAGTGCCAACAATGACAAAGAAGCAGAATTAAACCAAATTCGCTTAAACACATTGGAAGATGAAAATAATCCGATTAGAGCGGTTTTTGCTGTTCAGAAATTAAATGAAGGTTGGGACGTTTTAAATCTATTTGATATTGTTCGTTTGTATGAAGGACAAAATACAGGAGGTTCAAACACAGCGATTGGAAAAACAACACTTTCAGAAGCTCAATTAATCGGTAGAGGTGCAAGATACTTTCCTTTTACATTAGAAGAAGGACAAGACCAATACACCCGAAAATATGATGATGACACTTCCAATGATTTAAAAATTTTGGAAGAATTGTATTATCACACAAAGGAAGATAATAGATATATTTCTGAACTAAAAAAGGCACTTGTTGAATCTGGAATTTATGAAGATGAAGATAATTTAGAAACCAAACAACTTACTCTCAAATTAAATTTTAAAGAAACTGATTTTTACAAAACAGGAAAAGTTGTTTACAATAAAAAAGTTGAGAAAAGCTACAATAATGTAAAATCATTTTCTGATTTAGGAGTTATGAAAAGAAACTTTTCATTTACTCTTTCATCTGGTATTGGGCAAATGTCAGGTGTTTTTGGCAAGGAAGAAAAAGAGAATAAGACAGAAAAAATAGAACAAAAAGATATTAAAGTTTCTGAAATTGCAAAACACATAATTCGTTATGCTTTGGCTCAAAATCCATTCTTTTATTTTGATAGTTTAGAGCGATATTTTCCAAGTGTAGAATCTCTATCTAATTTCATTGAAAATACTGATTATTTAAGCGGGTTAGAAATTACTTTCAAAGGAACAAAAACAAGGCTTTCAGAAATCTCAAACTTTGATTTTTTATCGGCAACACAAGGACTTTTACAAACCATTGAAACAGAAATCAAATCGAACTTAACTGAATATGAAGGCTCTGACTATATCAATAAATATGTTCACGAAGTATTTAAGGACAAAGAAATAAAAGTTTACAAAGACAGCGAACGAGCAGACGGTCAATTTGATGTTGTTAGTGAGCCTAATTGGTATGTTTACAATGCAAATTATGGAACAAGTGAAGAAAAAGAGTTTGTGAAAATGTTTGACAGGCGATTTAAAAACTTGCAACAAAATTTTGAAAACATTTACCTAATCCGTAATGAAAGAGAGTTAAAAATCATTGACAAATTAGGAAGAGCTTTTGAACCTGACTTTATTTTATTCTGTAAACAAAAAGCAGGTGAAGAATTGACTTATCAAGTATTCATTGAACCAAAAGGAAATCATTTAAAAGCTCATGATAAATGGAAAGAAGATTTTTTGAAAGAAATCAGAGAAGATAAAAAGACGATAGAAATTGACTCAGACAAATATTTAATAACAGGAGTTCCTTT
>JAYEKP010000105.1:0-14624 GCA_034661075.1 Bacteroidota bacterium | reverse complement strand
ATGAGTAATATATTGAATCGGAAAATCTTTTAGAGTCGAGATATTCAATAAAAACTTCTGAGTTAGTGGCATATTCTTCTAATCCGGCAGTAATCCCTTCCACAATTTTATCGGTCCACTGTAAACCTTTATGGTATGAATTTAAAATTAAAATATTATTTTTTTCTGCGCTAAATGTAATATTAGCCCATAATACTGTAAAAAGTATTACAAATAATATTTTTTTAATCTTCATATAAGGAATCAATTAATGAAAGCAATTTAAAAAAAAATCATGAAATAAAAAAAATAGAGCAACTCTAATGAGCTGCTCTGATGAAATATCTAAAAAACAAATTTTATACAAGCCCTGCAAATCCCATAAATGCTAATGCTAATAAACCTGCAACAACAAAGGCAATAGGGACACCTTTCATTGCTTTAGGAATATTTACCATATCCAGGTGCTCCCGTAAACCTGCAAATGTAATTAAAGCTAAGCCAAAACCTATTGCATTGGCAATAGCAAATACAACACTCTCGAGCAAATTATAATCTTTCTGAACAGCCAAAATAGCTACACCCAGAACAGCACAGTTTGTTGTAATAAGCGGTAAAAAAATTCCAAGTGCCTGGTATAGCGATGGACTTACTTTCTTAAGCATAATTTCAACTAACTGAACTAACGATGCAATGACTAAAATAAACGTAATGGTTTGCATAAAAGTAATTCCTAGCGGAATCAAGACATAATTCTGTAATAAATAGGTCACAATGGTTGCAATAACCATTACAAAAGTAACTGCCCCGGTCATTCCAACCGATGTTTCTACTTTACTCGAAACGCCGATAAAAGGACAAATCCCGAGGAACTGTGCTAATACAATATTATTTACAAATATTGCCGATATGATGATAATAATATATTCCATAATAATTTATTTAAGCCGTTTTTTTATTGATTTTATTGATTAGGACAATAAGATATCCTAATGCGATAAATGCTCCGGGTGCTAAAACAAAAACCAGCATACCGTCGCCTTCAATAAATTTAAATCCAAAGATTGAACCACTACCCAGAATCTCCCGAACGCTGCCCAGAATGGTAAGCGCCATCGCAAAACCAAGCCCCATACCTAATCCGTCAATAATAGAAGAACCAACGTTATTTTTTGAGGCAAAGGCTTCGGAGCGGCCTAATACTACACAGTTAACCACAATCAGTGGAATAAAAAGGCCTAGTTGTTCAAATAATGAAGGCAAATAGGCTTGCATTACTAACTCCACAATAGTAACAAACGAAGCAATAATCACAATAAAAGAAGGGATTCGTACTTTATCAGGAATCTGGTTTTTGATAATGGAAACCACCAGGTTTGACATTACCAACACAAAAGTGGTCGCCAGCCCCATTCCTAATCCATTAATGGCCGAAGTGGTAACACCTAATGTTGGGCATAATCCAAGAAATAATACAAAAACAGCATTCTCCTTGAAAAATCCTTTACTAAAATTTTTCCATTGATTCATTTTTTACCTCCTTCCATATATGCATTATATGCACGTTCAACAGCATCGCAAAATGCTCTCGACGTAATAGTAGAAGCAGTGATGGCATCGACATCACCACCATCTTTAGAAACTTTTAATTTATAGTCTGCCGGATTTTTACCATTAAACTGTACGCTCCATTCTGATTTGCTTTTTTGCATTTTGTCTCCTAATCCTGGAGTTTCTTTATGTTCAAGTACCGAAATATTATGAATGGTACCATCAGGTAAAAATCCCACCATTATTTTTATATTTCCACCAAATCCTTTATTCGTAAAAGTACTTACAGCGGTTCCTACTAATTCGCCATCATTTTTTGCAGGAAAAAATTCAAGGGTATCGCCATCAACACCCATTTTATATGATTCTTTTCCTGGTTCATTATTAAACTCAGGAACCACTTGTTTTATAGCATTATTTTGTTTTGCCAGCTTACTGGCAGCAATAGGTTCTTTGGTTATTTCGTATATATAACCTAAAGCAGCAGATGCTATAAATGTTACCATAAATAAGGTAAACACCATATTTTTGAAGTTAGACTCTTTTTTAGCCATTATTCACCTCCTCTCCAAAACGTTTAGGTTTTATATATGCGTTGATTAAAGGAACAAAGGCATTCATTATTAAAATTGCAAATGAAACACCTTCAGGATACGCTCCAAACACTCTTATTAATACCGTAATTACTCCAATTCCAATACCATAAACCCACATTCCTTTCACCGACATGGGTGAAGTAACATAATCGGTGGCCATATATATAGCTCCCAATAAAACTCCTCCGGTTAATAAATGGAATACTGGATCAGCGTTTGCTTCCGGATTAATCAACCACAAAATACCTGTAAATATGGTAATAGTAGCAATAATTGAAACCGGAATATGCCAGGTAATTACTTTTCGAATCAGTAAATATGCAAAACCGATTAGTAATGCCAGGGCAGCAATTTCACCCATAGAACCTCCCATATGCCCATAGAACATTTCCATGTGGCTTGGTATCTGACTCATAATATCTGATACTGCATCTCCTTTGTCAATCCCTTCTTTCATCACTCCTAAAGGAGTTGCTCCGGTTACGGCATCGGTATATCCGGTATTAAATCCATTGGGAACCGGCCAGCTTGTCATTTGCACAGGAAATGATATTAAAAGAAATACTCGTCCGACTAAGGCCGGGTTAAATGGATTATTTCCCAATCCTCCAAATGACATTTTTCCAATTCCAATGGCAACTAAACTACCAATAATTATAATCCAAACTGGCAGGTTTGTTGGCACATTAAAAGCTAACAAAAGGCCGGTTAAAATTGCAGAACCGTCTGAAATTGTTGGTTCTTGTTTAAGTAGATACTTTTGAATGAGCCATTCAAAAGCCAGGCAGGAAACTACGGCTGTTAATGTTACATAAATTGCACCCATCCCAAAAAAATAAATCGAAAAAGCTAAAGCGGGTAATAAGGCAATAATTACATCAAACATCAGCCGTTTTACGGTTTTATCCCCATAAACATGAGGAGATGGTGATACGGTTAATAATTTATTCATTATTGTTTTCTTGATCTAATGATTTGACTTACTTTGGACTTTCCTAAACGGATATAATCTAGCAATGGTAATCCTGCAGGGCATGTAAAAGCACATGACCCGCATTCGATACAATCCATTACTCCGTTTTTCTCCAGCCCATCATTTTTCTCTAGTTGTGTTAATTTACTCAATAAGTAGGGCTCAAGGCCTTGCGGACATACAGAAACACATTTAGCACAACGAATACAGGTACTTTCCGGTTTGCGTTTAGCCATTTCTTCAGGAAGAATTAATATTCCTGATGTTCCTTTAGCAACAGGGGCTTCCAAAGCATTTAATGCTTTGCCCATCATTGGCCCTCCGCTAATTATCTTACCGGTATCTTCGGGTAAACCACCGGCAGCTTCAATCAGTTCATTCACCGGCGTTCCGATACGAACCATCAGATTCGATGGTTTTGCAACGGATTTTCCTGTAACAGTTACTACCCGTTCGAACAATGGTTTGTTTTTCTGTACCGCCTCATAAACAGCAAATGCAGTTCCTACATTATGAACTACTGCTCCAACATCAAGAGGTAATCCTCCTGAAGGAACCTCACGCTTAATGAGGGCTTTAATCAATTGCTTTTCTCCTCCTTGAGGATATTTAACCTTTAATGCCTGGACCTCAATTCCGGGATAATTTTTCACTAATCCGGAAAGATGTTCAATGGCGTCGGGTTTATTATTTTCTATACCAATAATGGCACGATTAACACTTAGTGCTTTCATCAATATTTGTATTCCAACCAGCATCTCTTCAGATTTTTCGAGCATTATCCGATGGTCTGCTGTTAGGAAAGGTTCACATTCTACCCCGTTAATAATAAGCACATTAACTTTTCTCCCATCGGGAACCGAAAGCTTAACATGGGAGGGAAAAGTTGCTCCTCCCAGGCCAACAATTCCTGATTGGTTTATTTTCTGAATAATTTCTTTATCGGTTAAACTGATTTCTTTTTTCAGATCCGTTGATTTGTCCATTTTCTCATTCCACTCATCGCCTTCTACATCAATAATAACACAAGGTTTTTTATATCCTGTAGAGTCAAGAACATGATCAATCTTTGATACCGTTCCTGATACAGATGAATGAATATTCGCAGAAACAAACCCTGCACTTTCGGCAATGATATCCCCAACCTTAACCTTGTCGCCTTTTTGGACTACAGGTTTAGAGGGCGCACCAATATGCTGGGCAATGGGTATGGATACTGTTTTTGGAAGCGGCAAATTTTCAATAGCACTGCTTGCTGAGTACTTACTCTCTGCAGGATGAACGCCGCCTTTTGCAAATGTTTTTAACACTTTATCCCTCCTTATTTATTTTGTGTTGATGTTTTGTTTTCACTTTTTTCAGATGCTTCTTTTGGTTCAGATTTAGCATCCGTAGAATCTTCTTTCACTTTCCGTGGTGGGAAATTAATCTCCAGGATTGCTCCAGTAGGACATTCAGTAACACATTTCCTACATAACTTACACTTATTAGGATCAATGTAAGCAAGGAAATTTTCCATGGTTATCGCATCAAATGGACAAACTTTAACACATTTACCACAGCCAATACAAGCAACTTTACAAGCTTTTCTTGCAATTCCTCCTTTATCCTGGTTCACACACGAAACAAAAATTTTACGATCTTTTTTATTTTTCTTTCGTAGCTCAATAATGTCATTTGGGCAAGCTTTAACACATGCCCCACAGGCTGTACAGTTATCGTCAATAACAACAGGTAATCCTGTTTTTTCGTCCATATAAATGGCATCAAAATCGCAAGCATCAACACAATCGCCTAATCCCAGGCAACCATATTGACAATCGGTTTCTCCGGCATATAAAGCTGAAGAAATTGCACAAGAAGAAGCTCCATCGTATTGATTAACACGTTTTCGATGTTCCGGAGACCCAGAGCATCGAACAACAGCTACTAACGGTTCTTTCGCTTCAACCTCCTTACCTAATATCTTAGCAACGGTAGCCATGGTTTCATTTCCCCCTACAGGACAGTATAGTTCCGAAATATCGTCGGCTTTAACCAATGCCTCGGCAAACCCCCTACAACCGGGATACCCACACCCCCCACAATTTGCACCAGGAAGGGCTTCTTCTATCTGGTCGATACGAGGGTCCTCATAAACCTTAAATTTCTGAGCTACAAAATACAAAATTATTGCAGCTCCGGCCCCAATCGCACTAAGTGAAATAATAGTAAATAAAATGGTTGTACTCATGTTTCAGATTTTTAATCTATTTTATGTAATGTAAATGTAAATTGTTTTTGCACTTTGTTCTTGGTGTAATATAAAATGGTGTAATAAGGAACAAGAACGAATAAAGCTCCAACTCCTGAAATAACTTCATTTTTCGTGGTAACACTTAAAATAATTAAGAATGATAAAACCAATAAAAATGGTAAAACATAACCTAACCATAAGGCTTTAAATCCCAAGGATTGTCTTAATACAATATTAACGGTTTCACCTACCTTGTATTGATTGGTTTGATCAAAGACATCGACAACTTTTTCCTGCATATCGGCAGCAGAACAGAATCCTTTAGCATGACAGGATGCACATGCCGATTGTGCTAAAAACCGGACTTTTATTTGATTGCCATTTATGGACTCGATACGGCCTCTGTGTTCGATTGATTTTGAATCTGACATCCGAATTTTTCTCAATTTCTAATCGAATACAAAAATAATGGTATTTAAAAATTAAGAATTGCTTTTTGTCAGTTTTTACCGTATTATTACTTATTTAGTTTGATTTTAAATAACGGAATCTATTGTATCAATGATTTCAAAGAATGTTTTAATCCTTCATAACCAACCAATCGAGCTTTAACAGTTCCAACAATGATAGGGCTTTCTGCCCAAACAGGAATACGGTTTTCATCATCGGTAACCCCAAAAACCAGTTCTTCACCTCCTTTAAAAACATCTCCAGCTACTAATAAACCAGTAAATTTTAAACAGTTAAATTTACCTACGCCACGCACTCTCCTAACTTCTTTTCCTTTATACCGAATAAACACTTCGTGAATTTCATTATCGAGCAATATCTTAAAAGGTATTTTTTCATTAATTTCATATTTGGTAAAATCGATATTGCGAGCCTGGTAAATGACAGAAATCACATCATAAGTACATGGAGGGATTTCAACTGTATCACGAAAATAGGGTGTTCTGGTTTTTTCTACTTCAGAATAGGCAACCATCTGGTTATGATCAAACTGATATTTAATATCAATAATATAATTATCTTCGTTTACATCGCGATGAAAATAAACAGGTAATAAATTATTTGGATTTACCCACGACTGATAAACATCGCGTACTTGAAAAAACCAATCGTAAAACGAAAAGGTAACCCCAGTACCTTTTAAATTTAATACCTGTTGACCAAACATTTTTTCATTGGATACTTCAAATTCTACTGCTCCTACATCAGTCCAAACCAAAAACCAATTATAAGTAATCACATAAGTAAGTTTTTCGCCCGGTTGAAAAGCATTGTTCTGTATTTCACATGCAAAATTCTGAGAATTAACAGTGTTTGCCGTAAAAAAAATAAAATAAACAATAATTAATATGTATTTAAATAATCGTTTCAAAACTGAATTTTTATTAATTATAGCTTCCATACCTAACTTATTACACTAAAATCCATTTTTTTATGTGCAATTTTCTTTAGTTGATTTTTCAATACCTGGTTTTCATTCTTTTCTAACCATGGATCATCATCTAAAATATTATCTGCAATATCACGGACATATTGAATTAATTGCGCATCTTTCCCCAGGTTTGCTATTTTAAGGTCAAACGCAAGGCCACTTTGTTGAGTTCCTTCAATATCACCTGGGCCACGCAATTTCAAATCCGCTTCAGCAATCTCAAATCCATCATTGGATTTGGTCATGATATCAATTCTTTTGCGCGCTTCGTTAGATAATTTATAACCCGTCATTAAAACGCAATAGGATTGGTCTGCACCTCGTCCTACTCTTCCGCGCAATTGGTGCAATTGTGACAAACCAAATCTTTCGGCACTTTCAATCACCATAACACTGGCATTGGGAATATCAACCCCTACCTCAATTACGGTTGTAGCCACCATTATATGTGTTTTGCCTTTTATAAATAAATTCATGGCAACATCTTTTTCTTCGGCTTTCATTTGCCCATGAACAATGCTTACAGCATATTTAGGTGGCGGAAATGCTCTGGAAATACTTTTATAACCGTCTTCCAAATCTTTGTAATCCATTTTTTCCGATTCCTTTATCAACGGATAAACAATATAAATCTGACGTCCCTGATCAATCTGTTGCCTCATAAAACCAAATAACCGTAACCGTTTCGAATCATACAAATGAATTGTTTTTATGGGTTTACGTCCGGGAGGCAATTCATCAATTACGGAAACATCCAAATCACCATAAATAGTCATGGATAAAGTACGAGGAATAGGAGTAGCTGTCATTACCAACACATGTGGTGGCTGATGATTTTTTTTCCATAATTTTGCTCGTTGTACTACGCCAAATCGATGCTGTTCGTCGATTACTACCAGTCCCAGGTTTTTAAACTTCACCGTTTCTTCGATCAAAGCATGGGTTCCTATCAAAATTTGTAATTCGCCATTCAAAAGTTGTTCATGAATTTCTTTGCGGGCAGCTGTCTTGGTCGAGCCGGTTAGTAATTGAACATTTATAGGCAATCCTTCCAAAAACACCTTTAATGTTTCAAAATGCTGATTAGCCAATATTTCGGTGGGGGCCATTATACAAGCCTGAAATCCATTATCAAGTGCTATAAGCATACTCATTAGGGCAACCAATGTTTTCCCGCTTCCTACGTCGCCTTGTAATAAACGATTCATTTGTTTTCCAGATCCTACGTCTTTACGGATTTCTTTTAATACTCGTTTTTGTGCATTGGTTAGTTCAAAGGGTAAATTCTTTTCATAAAACTGATTAAGGAAATCGCCAACCTTAGAAAAAACAAATCCATTGAATTTATTTAATCTTATACTTCGTTTCTGAAGAATATGGAGTTGAATATAAAAGAGCTCTTCAAATTTTAATCGATAAATGGCTTTTTTTAGAATTTCAGCATTTTGAGGAAAATGAATATTAAAAAGCGCATCATGTAAGGAAATAAGTTTATATTTTTGAATTAGATATTCGGGTAACGTTTCGTTAATCTTATCCTTAATCTGTAAAAGCAAATTATTTATCAGTTTTGCGATGGCTCTGGATGGCAAATAGTTCTTTTTTAATTTTTCAGTTGTACTATAATGTGCCTGTAATTTAGCTTTAATAAAATTCTGATTTTTGATGCTATCCTCAATCTCGGGATGAATAACATTATATTTTCCTCCAAAATATCCCGGTTTACCAAAAACAATATATTCTTTATTAAGCTGTAAACTTTTCTGAATATAACTCAATCCTTTAAACCAAACTAATTCAATGATTCCGGTTCCATCCGTAAAATAAGCTACCAGTCGTTTTTTTCGTCCACCCCCTATTTGTTCAAAACCAATAATTTTCCCTTTTAATTGGATATGTGGCAATTCAGGGTTTAAATCTCTGATTTGATAAAATTTGGAACGGTCAATATACTTATAAGGAAAATAATACAATAAATCTTCAAAGGTAAAAATTTTCAACTCTTTGTTCAGGAGTTCTGCTCTTTTGGGGCCAACACCGGTTAAAAATTTTATCTCTTGTTGTAAAAAATCAGGCATATAAATAATTAAAAATCACCATGAATAAACAAAAATACAAATCTAATTACCCTTTCATAAAGTTGGGTCGATTAAAATCTTATTTTTGCTACACAATAATACATTTTTTTTAATAATCTTAAACAATATGTTTTCGTCATTACTATTTGCTTTAAAGTTTCTAAAATATAAAATTTTCGCCAAACACAAGAAAGGCCATGGGATCCATTCTCCTTTTGTTTTTGACTTAATCAACCATGTTTTTAATGATAAAAAAGTTGATAATAATTTAGCAAAAGTCTTCTATTTACATCATAAATATAAGCAATCAAAAGAGGCACTAATATTTGATGAGAAGGGTGCAGGAACGCACCAGCAAACCATATCAAAGTTAAAATCAAGGAACAATCAAAACATACAAAAAATATCAACAACAGAGGGTAAAACCATACGAAATTCATCCGTTACAAAAAAATATGGAGGACTTATTTATCGGCTGGTAAAATATTTTAATCCAGAAAACATTCTTGAGATTGGCACTTCGGTAGGTATAAGTACTTTATATATTGCACAGGGTGCTCCCGAGTCTAAATTTACAACGATTGAAGGAGTAGAGGAAAAAATACAAATTGCCAAAAAACTAACCCGAGCTCTGCATTTACAAAATATTGAATTTATTTGTAAGGATTTTGATTCGGGCATCCCCCATATTTTAAAAAATTTTAAAACGCTGGATTTTATTTTCTTTGATGGAAACCATACACAGGAAGCTACAGAAAACTACTTTCTTTTGTGTCTTAAAAAAGCTCACAGCAATTCTGTATTTATTTTTGATGACATCTACTGGTCGTCCGATATGGAAAAAGCATGGAATACGATAAAAAAACACGAAAGAGTAAGTGTGAGTATTGATCTATTCCGGTTAGGCATTCTTTTTTTTAAGCCGGAAATTACCAATGGCCATTATAAAATTAAGTTTTAATAAAAAAAGAATTGTTTTAATCTAAGAATGATTAAATTCGTAACACTTTTTTAATAAAATATATCCGGTTATGGAAAAGATTATTGATATTAAAGAAATAATTAAATACTATCATGTTGGCACAGAGATCATAAAAGCATTACGCTCAGTTTCTGTTTCGATAAACCGTAACGAATATGTTGCGATTATGGGGCCCTCAGGTTCTGGAAAATCAACCTTAATGAATATTTTAGGATGTTTAGATACACCTACCGGTGGAAAATATATTTTAAACGATAAAGATGTAAGCCATTTAAATGATGATGAGTTGGCCGAAATCAGAAATAAAGAAATTGGATTTGTATTTCAAACCTTTAATCTTTTACCCAGGTATACTGCATTAGAAAATGTAACACTCCCACTAATTTATGCAGGTAAAAATAAAGAAGAAAGATTGGCAAAAGCAGAGGAGATACTCGTAAATGTGGGATTACAAGACCGAATAACGCATAAACCCAATGAATTATCCGGAGGACAAAGACAAAGAGTTGCAGTAGCCAGAGCTTTAGTTAATAATCCATCTATTATTTTAGCCGATGAGCCAACAGGTAATCTCGACTCCAAAACATCCATGGATATTCTTAATCTTTTTGATCAGATTCATAAAATGGGTAATACCATTATTTTGGTTACCCATGAAGAGGATATTGCAAGGCATGCTCACCGGATTATTAGATTAAAAGATGGCATGATCGAATCGGATGAGCTAAACCACGATCCTGTTAGAACAAATTAATTTTTTCACATTATTATAAACAAAACAGGAATCATATCGTTTCTTCTAAAAAAAGTATGCTATGGACATGAAAATATATACTAAAACAGGTGATAAAGGAGAAACTTCGCTAATAGGCGGAACAAGAGTACCTAAATATCACGACAGGATTGAAGCTTACGGTACGGTTGATGAACTCATTTCTTATATTGGGCTTATTAGAGATCAGAAAATGGATGAACATTCGAGATTAACGTTAATTGAAATACAGGACAGGTTAATGACCTGTGCATCGATTCTTGCAACCGATTGTGAGAATTGTGATGTAAAAATACCAGAAATCAATAATCAAGATATTGAAATGTTGGAAGAAGAGATTGACAAAATGGAAAAAGATTTGCCTCCGCTTCGTTCGTTTATTTTGCCCGGAGGGCATACAACAGTTTCCTATTGCCATATAACCAGAAATGTTTGCCGAAGAGCAGAAAGATTAGCTATTAAAGTACAAAATCAATTTAAACATAGCGAAAAAGTCATCCAGTATCTAAATCGTTTATCCGATTATCTGTTTGTTTTATCAAGGAAATTCACTATCGACTTGTATGCTAAGGAGATACCGTGGAAGCCAAGAGTTTAGCAAAAAAAATTTTGTTTTTCAATATTATTTTTATATTTGCACAAATTTATAGGGTACAATTAAAACGAATTATATATGTATTGGACATTAGAATTAGCATCAAAATTAGAAGATGCACCATGGCCTGCGAGTAAGGAAGAATTAATAGATTATGCAATTCGTTCGGGAGCACCGTTGGAGGTTATAGAAAACCTTCAGGAAATTGAGGATGAGGGGGAGATTTATGAGAGTATAGAAGATATATGGCCCGATTATCCGAGTAAAGACGATTTCTTTTTTAACGAAGATGAATACTAATTAAAAAGGGAACTTTTCAGTTCCCTTTATTTTTCCCAAAAAAATATATCAAACTTCGACTTTGGCCTTAAGTTTTCGTACCAGTTAAAGCCTTTTAGTTTTGTTTTTTCCAGTTCACCTGGAGGGAATAAAGTGCCCGTTGGTTGTTTTATCCAAACTACCCGGCTAACCTGGCCTTTCTTTAGATAGATAACTAAATCGCTACTTTCGGCAAAATTTACACCAACAGTTTCTTGTTTATCTTTTGTATAGTAAATCGATTGTCCGTTACCAAAAACATCTACTTTGTGCAGATTATTATTTCTAATATATCCTTTCATCTCTTTTCCTCTAATCTGATTATATTTATCGATTCCCTCTTCTGAAATAATTAAGGAACTTCCGATTAAATGAAAATAATCAATTTTTTGATTTTTGGTATAAACTTTTACTAATTCAGCAGTCATCTGGCTTCCCTCAACCCAAAGAATAGGTTCCTGATACATGGTAACCACAGAATCTTCAAAAGTATATACCATAGAATCGCATCGGGCCTGAAAATCTTTTCTAAAGATTTGTACTTTATGAAAGGCTCTTAAAATACGATAAGTGCCTGAAGAATCGTAATTTGACCGTAATGTATCGGCATGTAAAAACAAAGAGTCTGTTTCATTGGTTACCTGAATTAATATAGCGCTATCGGTTACTATAAAACGTTCGGGCTCTCTAACATAATAAGCATAATGCCCTTTCAAGATCATATTTTCAGCGGTATCAATCATTTCAATATTATCGATAGCAATACCTACACCTACAGAATCATCAAAAAAGAGGCTGTCGCCCATTAATATTTTTTCTTTATTTTGATACTTTGCATTTTGATTAAATTGAAACTTTTTTTCGGGAATTTTATACCATGCATTTTCGGCATATAAATGATTCTCTTCATTATATATATTGGTGGGCCCTAAGAAATAAGCAATCTCTGTTTCAGTATTATATTCCAGGGTATCGGTATAAATGGTATAATCTGGTGTTTTAACAATAACACTATCTTTAAATATAAATAAATTATTACTGCCATAGTAGTAACCAATAATACTCTCTAATGTATTCTTTTCTTTGTTAACAATTTTTGCACCTTCAAAATAATAGGCAACACTTGTTTTGGTATTAAAGTCTAGAGAATCTGTGGTAAGTATGGCATTTTCATCTTTTAATATGACATTATGGCGAACATTTCCTACATTGGTATTCCCGTTGTATTTCATAAAATCGCCATACAAATGTAGTGTATCTCCACTGTTAAGATGAACATTGCTATAGGCGTGTATAATATTTTGTTTACTGTACAAATACGCACTATCACAATACATAGTAGCTTTATTGTGTTCAAATATAACATCGCCAATAAAACGACGTACTCCCTCGCCTATTCCCTTACTAGATTCAAACGAATTAGAGTTAAGTATTTTGACTTGTTCTTTCTCTTGAGCCACAGGCGATAAAGGCATTACCAGGCACAAAGCAGCTAAAATCAGGAATAAAATTAATTGTTTACCCATTAAAAAAGTGATGCTTTATTGTTTTATCCATCCATTTTCTAAAAACTTACAGTTTATAAAAGAATCGTCGATATGGATATAGGTTTTCTTTTTACTTTCTTCGAGCCATTCTTCAAAGTTTTGTTGTTGTTTCTGCATCACAGCAATTTCTTCAATCATCTCATAATCCTCTTTTAAATTGGCCTTATGTGCATCAATCTTTTTTGCTATTTTTATAATCTTAAAAATTGATTTTCCTTTATCATCAATTGTTTCAAAAGGCTCAGAGATTTCACCCTTTTCTAAATCTTTAACTATATTATATTCCGCTTTAGGCAGTTCTTCCAGGTCAAATCTTGTTGAAGAATTCATAGGATTAACCATTAAGCCATCGTTCAGCCGTGATTGCTCATCCTCAGAAAATCTAAGGGCAGCATTGGTAAATGTTATACTATCATTTCGTATAAGGTTGGCAATGCTGTCGAGTTTATTTTTTGCTATAATTTTTTGCTGAATATCTACTTTAGGAGTAATTAATATATGCCGCACATTAACTTGGTTTCCCTGTTTAGAAATTAACTGAATAATATGAAAGCCATATTCAGATTCAACAATTCGCGATACACCGCCATCATCGGTAAGCCTGAAAGCAGCTTTGGCGAACTCAGGATCCAGTTCATCTCGAGTTCTAAAACCCAGCTCACCACCTCTACGGGCTGACCCGGGATCTTCGGAATAAAGAACAGCTAAGGTAGAAAACCGTTCTCCATTTATAATCCGCTCACGGATATTTAAAAGTTTCTCACGGGCTTCAGCTCTTGATATCTTATCTTCTGGTGGATAAACGGCTATTTGATTAATCTGGTAATGGGTATTTACCATTGGGATACTGTCCTTAGGTAATTTTTTATAAAATGCTTCAACCTCTTTGGGGGAAACTTTTACACCTGAAACCAAATTTCTTTGCATTGTTTGGGTTAAAATCTGTTCGCGAATTAAGGGACGAAAATCTTCTTTTATTTCAATTATCGACTTATTATAAAACTCTTCTAATTTCTCCTGTGATCCAATTTGGCGAATAAAATAATTAAGTCGGTTTTCTAATTCCCCTTCAACTTGATTCATGCCAATCTCAATACTATCCAGTTCGGCCTGAATTAATAATAATTTTTGTACTAACATCTCTTCGAAAACCTCGCATTTAATATCTCCCCGGCCTTGATAACCCTGGGCTTTTAGTTGTATTACTTGATTTTCAATATCTGATTGTAAAATAATTTTATCCCCCACATTCGCAATTACTCTGTCGGCAATTAATTGATCTTGAGCAGATAAACCAAATGTTAAAAGGATTAACGTTGCGGATATAAAAAGTTTATTAAAAAATGTCATCTTCATATTAATTTTAATAGATTATAAATTCATTACGGTTTAAGGCATTATTGTAAACATTATTTTCCATTTCTTCAAAAAAAGAAAATTTTCTTTTATTTAGTATGATGGTTTTAATTTTTGGTTTTGCATATTCAATGGGTTGAATTGAACTTCTAAGGGCAAAATCATTAATTTTTACAAAATAATAAAACACAGTGTCTTCT
>JAYEKP010000104.1:0-14644 GCA_034661075.1 Bacteroidota bacterium | reverse complement strand
TCTACATTTAAAAATAAACTTTTTGTAAAAAAACACGTCCAAAAAACATATCTTAAAATTAAACAATTATTCTAATCATGAAAAAAATTAGCAAACTAACTATTTATTTACTTCTAACAGTGTGCATTTTTCAGGTTAATGCACAAAATGTATCAAAAGAAATTACGCTTGACGATATTTATAAAAAAGGCGTTTTTAGAGAAAATTCTGTTTACGGTATTCGATCGATGAACGACGGAAAACACTTCACCACCATTGAAAACAGCAAAAAAATTACCAAGCACAGTTTTAAATCGGGCGAAGTGGTAGACGTTTTATTTAACAGTATTGAAGATGATTTCAATATTAGAGATTATGAATTTTCTGCTGATGAATCAAAAATTTTACTGGCAGTTAATGCAGAGTATATTTATCGTCGCTCTTTTACGGCCGAATATTATATTTATGATATTCAATCGAAAGAACTAAAAAAGGTAAGCGAAAACGGGCGACAAATGTTTGCTGTTTTTTCACCCGATGCTTCAAAGGTTGGATTTGTCAGAGATAATAACATTTATATCAAAAACTTAAGCACCGATGAAGAAAAACAAATCACTTTTGACGGTAAATTTAACCATATTATTAATGGAGGAACTGATTGGGTATACGAAGAGGAGTTTGCCTTTACCAGGGCTTTTTTCTGGTCGCCCAACAGCGATAAAGTTGCTTTTTATAAATTTGACGAGAGTGAGGTCCCTGTATTTAATATGACAAAATACAATAATGAGTTGTATCCTGAAAACTATGCTTATAAATACCCCAAAGCAGGAGAAAAAAACTCCGTTGTCAGCATTCATGTTTATGATTTAAATTCAGGCAATACCAATACGATGGATGTGGGCGAAGAAACAAACCAGTATATTCCCCGCATAAAATGGACCACTGAAAATAACAAACTGGTAATTATCCGTGAAAACAGATTGCAAAATCATATCGAGATTCTATTGGCTAACACCGATAACGGAACCTCGAAAGTTATTTATGAAGAAAAAAACAAATACTATATTGAACGAATCGACGATTCGTATATGACTATGACCGAAGATGGAAGGTATTTTATTATTAACAGCGAAAAAGATGGCTGGAACCACTTATACCTTTATGATATCAACGGTAAATTTATCAACCAGATCACTAAGGGAGAATGGGATGTAACCAATTTTATAGGTTTAGACAGCAAAACCAATACGGTTTACTATCAATCTGCAGAAGAATCGCCATTACATAGGGCGGTTTACTCTATAAAAACGGATGGAAGCAAAAAGAAAAAATTGTCGGAGAAGAAAGGTATTAACCGGGCTGTATTTAGTAACAGTTTTAAATATTATATAAACTATTACGCTAACTCAGAAACTCCTCGTTATATAACGTTACATAACCAAAAGGGTAAACTGATACGTGTATTGGAAGACAACGAAAAACTAAAACAAATCATTAAAGAATATAATTTTTCACCGGTTGAATTTTTAACCATTAATACTCCGTCGAGCAAATGGGATTTAAATGCTTTTATGATAAAACCACCCAACTTTGATCCTAACAAAAAATATCCGATGTTCATGTATCTATACGGAGGCCCCGGCTCTCAATCGGTACTCGATAGCTGGTCGCGTAGTTCTGCGTGGTATCAGATGTTAGCCCAAAAAGGATATATCGTAGTATGTGTCGATAACAGAGGCACAGGCGGCCGTGGCGAAGAATTTAAGAAAATGACTTATGGCCAGTTAGGCAAATATGAAACCATAGACCAAATTGAAGCTGCTGAATATTTAAGCAACCTGCCTTATATTGACGAAAATCGTACAGGAATATTTGGCTGGAGTTACGGGGGATTTATGTCCACATCATGCTTATTTCTTGGAAATAATGTTTTTGAAATGGCCATTGCTGTTGCACCTGTAACCAGCTGGAGATATTACGATTCTATTTATACCGAATTATATATGGGTTTACCACAAGATAACCCGGATGGGTATGATGACAATTCACCCTTAAACCATGCAGACAAATTAAAAGGTAAATATCTTTTAATTCATGGTACTGCGGATGACAATGTACATTTTCAAAACGCTATTGAATTATCCGAAAAGCTGGTACAAGAAAATAAGCAATTTGAAATGCAGTTTTATAAAGATAAAGATCATGGCATTTATGGGGGAAATACCAGTTATCATTTATATACACGGATGACGAATTTTATTTTAGAAAATTTATAAAATAAATTTAATAACGAAAAAAGCATCAAGGTTAATTATCTTGATGCTTTTTTCATTGCTATTTTAAGAAAATCATTATTTTTGTAAGCGCAAAATTTGCCCAGATGGCGAAATTGGTAGACGCGCTAGTTTCAGGGACTAGTATCAGCAATGATGTGCAGGTTCGAGTCCTGTTCTGGGCACCAAATTATAATATGTGCAGATCCCGAAAAACCAGAATTTTTCGAAATTAGATTTGCATGGTGGTTATTTTTAATCCTAAAGTCCAAATAAAATACTAAAAAAGATAATAATCGCCCAGGTGGTGGAATCGGTAGACACGCCAGCTTGAGGGGCTGGTGCTCGCAAGAGTGTGCAAGTTCGAATCTTGTCCTGGGCACGAGAATAAAAAGATCACTTTTTAAGGTGGCCTCTGCTAAGCGGAATTTATAATTCCGCTTTTTTTAAAAAAATTTTATAATTTTTATTGTCTCACTAAAATCGACCGGGTATTCCATTTTTTGTTTTTACAAACAATGCTAATGAATCTTGTTCTGTGTAAAAAATTCTGATCTTTGAACGAAATTTTTTTACTTTTTTTTGCCCAAAACAAATTCCTTAGCTAAACTATCGGTAATATAATCTTCGTCATGATGCCCTAGATATATCTCAGCCATCATATTTTTTTTACTTACAACATAATCAACTGACGGTAAAAACGGTTTAATATCCAATATTGGGGTTTTATCGAAAATATCGATTCCACTTACGTAAATTTTATTATTTATAATTGTATCCATTTTTATTAATGATAAACCTATTGGATTTGGCCGGCGAGGGGAACGTGTTGCAAATAATCCAAATTCATGATCACTCTCTGGAGGAATTACAATACTTTCCCAGCCTTTTGCTTCGTGAAAATGCGTTATTACCCAAATATATTCAAATTCATTAAGCCAACTTAAGGCATCGGTATAAACTGTATCAATAATAATAACACCTTTAGACTCCGGTTTTAAAACCCCTTGTCGGGGGGGCACCTGTTTTAAGCGTGTATTTTGATGAAAAAAAACCTATCGGTTTATATTCAATAGTGTTATTTTTATGAGTACAACCCATTAAACTTAAAACCAAAAATAATAAATAAATTTGCTTTTGCTTCATTCGAAAATAAGATTTTATAAAATATTTGTCTATCTAAAATCCAAAAAATAAACCTACTCCCCCAACTAATAAAGCATATACCATATTAATTACTTTTACCAAAAGAAAACTTTTTTTAGACTCTGCCAACATGGGCAATATTCCATGCCCGTCCTGTGAGATTGAATTTGCCAGGAGTATGCTGAACGGGACCGTGCCGGAGGCAAAAAGCGTTATAAAAACCATATGAGGGCCAGATTCAGGAATTACACCAATGAATACTGCTATTAATAATACGACAAACATATTATTTGAAATCCAGTTTTCCACATCGATATAAAGATTTACAAAATGCATTAACAATAAAATGCCAAATACCCATAAAAATATTCGTGGTAAATGAACTTTAACAATATGGTCCCAAATATGCTTATTCAAAAAATGATCGGGTACAGTTATTACGATAAAAAGGACAAATATAAAGGAAAACATAAGTGTTATTTTTATCCACAAATCAGCTTTCCCAGATAATAATCCTGTTGCTAAACCTACCATCAAAGAAATTATACCTACAGCTACTGACAAACGGTATGAAGAAGGATGAATCAAATTAGACCAGAATTTATCTTTCTGAAAGCATTTGCATTCTTTTTCGTCGTGTAAAACCAAATTATGTCCTGAAATTTCTTCAAAAATACGCTTAGGGTGATAAAATTTATCGGTAATATAACCAGCAGCTATTCCAACAACCAGCAGAATTACTGTAAGTATTGCTGCTTGTTTTGGGACCATGGCAAACATCACAAAAGCTTCATCGCCACTTGTAGCAATCATGGTAGTAACCAAAGCGCCAAACGAAATTAATTTATGCGAAAACAATGCAACCACCGTAAATGCACCCAGGCAGCCGGGAAATACGCCCAATAGTCCAGCGATGATATATTGCTTCCATTTACTCCCGGTAAAATGTTTTTGCCATAAACCTTTCGACTGAACGTTAATATATTCGATTACAACCATCATAACAAATACAAATCCGGAGATCATGATAGATTTTAAAAATATGTTATACATTGCTTCAATCGGTTATATACTTCTTTAGTTCGAATAAAATCTGCTTTTCTATTTAAATGATTATCTTTTTTTACTGAATTTTTTACTTTAGGTATTATTGCTTATTTTCTCAATTTTGGTTAACAACATATCATTTTCTTCAGGCAGGCCAACGGTAATTCTATAATACCCGTTTAACCAATCATTGGATAAATTATAAACCAGAATGTTTTTATCAAACAATTTTTTGTTAAAATCAATACTATTTGTTTTAATCAATATAAAATTTGCTTTCCCAGGAAAAACCTGAAATCCTTTTTTTAATAGTTCATTTTCTATTCTTATTTTTTCACTTACTATTTTATCCCTGTTATCTTTCATATATTCAGGTTTTTTTAAGGCTTCAGTGGCAGCAAAAATTGCGGGTGTCGAAATGTTAACCCGAAAATCAGAAAAATACGCTTTAAAATAATCACCCATTAAAAGGTATCCAACCCGAAGGCCTGCCAATGAAAAAGCTTTATCCATTGTTCTTGTAACAGCCAGGTTTGGATATTTTTCGATCAAAGAAGCTAAGGTGAATCCTGAAAATTCGTAATATGCCTCATCTACCAATAAAAGTACATCTTTGTTTTTAAGAATCTGTTCGGCAAGCTTATCATCTATCAAGACTTTGCCCGTTGGATTATTTGGATTATCTAAAATTAAAAGCGCTGGTTCATTTAACTCATTTAATAAAAGCGTACTGTCTAATTCGAAATCAGGAGGAGAAAGCTTCATTTTTGTTATTCTACGGGCTTGCTCACTTGCATATTGTGTAACCGGGAAAAAAGAAGGATTTACCATTACAATTTTCCTGTTTGTGGAAAAAACATTAATAATTTCACGGATTAGCAAATCCGACCCGTGGCTTATAAAAATCCTATCAGAAGCAATGTTATTATATTTTCCCAGCAATGTTTTTAATTCAGACAAGTGTTCCGGATTTGAATACCTGTTTATATTTTCCAAGCCTTTTTGTGCCGCTTTCTTAATATCGGCCCCAGGCAGGTACGGATTTTCGTTTGTGTGTAAATTGATGGTCATTTTACTTCAATTAATGTTTCTGTTTTATACCCGGTAATTACTTTCATATGCCCTTTTAAACGATTGTCTGTTCCATCATCGCCGGTATCCACTCTAAGACATTCCAATCTGCTTATTTTATCATCCGTTGCAACAACAATAATATTCTCCTCTCCTATCGCATTTAGAACTGCAGGGGTAAATTGTTTGCTTGCCCTTCCGAATATAAATCCATTCCCACCAATAGGTGTAACAATAATTTTTATCTTATTATATTTATTTAATAAATCAAGCAAGCCTTTTTCGTTCAGGTCTTTTCCAACGATTTGTGCACTATAAACAGCATCTATACCCAGCAAGGTTTTTTCGACCCCTATTTTAGAAGCAATAGTGGCTAAGGTGGTTCCCGGACCCAAAATATATAACACATCGTTTTCGATATGTTCAAGAATATATTGAGAAATTTCTTCTTTGCTGATTTTATCAGGTTTACTTACATTCGATGGTTCTTTTTTACTTTGCAACAGATTTAAATTTTTCGGAACGTTCAGGTATCCATATAATTCAGCCCCCAATTTTCCATCCCTAAATGCTTTTTCGTCAATATCAAGGACTTCTTTTTCTATAATCTGTTCAGAGGTATTGTTGATAATTTCAGCAGCAGCAAAAGTTGAAAGTGCAAATACGGGACTAAACATCTTAACACCCGAAGGGATCCCAACAACCGGAATTGTTAACCCTAAAACATCATACACGTCACGTGCCGTACCGTCACCGCCTACAAAAACCAGTAGTTCAATGCCTTTTTCAACCATCTCACGAATGATCCTTTTGGTATCATCGGCATTTGTTTTTTTATCTATTGCAGATACCACTTCATATTTAAAATCAAACTTTCTAATAAAATCTTCGCCCATTTTTCCGGGGGCTACGATAAAGAAGAGGTCTTTCCTGTTTACCACAGAAAGCGTTTCTTCAATACGCTGAGGAGTTACCGGTTGTGCACCCAGTTCTAATGCCTTTTTATAAACCTCTCCATCAGTACCTTTTAAACCAACACTACCACCCATGCCAGCGATAGGGTTTACAATCAAACCTATTTTCTTCATATTATTTATTTTTTATTTGATAAAAAATTCCTCTTTCCTGTCGAACAGGTTCAACCATGCCTTCTGCTTCTAAAACATCCAGGTATTTATTAATTTCATTGGTATGCTGACCAAGTATTTTTACCAGGTCATCAACAGTACAAGGCCTTCTGGCAATAGTTTCCAGAATAACCATTTCAGCATTCTTCCTGTATGATTGAATATTTTTCCTTTCGGGAGCAGCAGCAATTATTTCAACATTCGGAAGCTGCCAAAAATCAATGACTCTTTCCAAATATTCCATACTGGCACGTTGTACATTATTTACGGTACCTGGACGATCAAGCGTATTTAGCTGGATTTGATCAGGCTTTATCTGTTCGAATGCGTTTTTTAAGGCTATCAAATCAGCTTCACTATCATTGTATCCCGGAGCAAAAAATACTTCAAGCCATATATGTCCAGAATATGCTTTTCGAAAATCCGCTAATCCATTAATACACTTCTTAACGTTAAGCCCTTGAGCCGGGCGGTTTATTTTCTGGAATGTATCTTCTCTGGCTGCATCCAGCGAAGGCAAAACAACATTTGCCTCCAGCAATTCATTACGCACTTTTTTATCGTAAAACAAGGTTCCGTTTGTCAGGACTGCCACAGGAATAGTTGGTTTGTTTTTCTTTATAAATTGTAAAACATCACCTATTCGAGAATTTAACGTTGGTTCACCTGAACCTGAAAACGTAATATAATCAGGGTCCGGATTATGTGAAAAATAATCGGCCAATTCAGCTTTAACTTTATCATACAAGATGTATTCCCTTCTTTCGGTTGTTAATTTAGTAGTTTGCCCTACTTCGCAGTACACACAGTCGAGCGAACAAACCTTTTTGGGTACTAAGTCAACCCCGAGAGATATCCCCAAACGTCGCGAAGGCACAGGCCCAAATAAATATTTATACATAAACTTTTTTTTTAATGTCTAACTATTTATTTCGTATAGGCCTTTTTAATGTAGCTTTTGTAAGTATTTCCAATGTATTATTAAAAAAACTTTCCAACGCATCTTTGGCAACAACCCCCCTGGCTAAATAAATTTTAGCATTTCGCTCATTTAAAACATTAAAAGCGTTTGGCCCCGTATTACCAATTATAAAATGCAAGACTCCTTCGTTCACTAAATCAATTAATCCTGAGTGATTATCGTCATGCCCTTTATTAACGGTAGCTTTAGTTTCTTTAGTAAAGCTATCGTAAATTAAATAATAAGGAGCTTCGCCAAATCGTTTAGCAATTTTACTCTCTAATGTGTTACTTTCTGTTGCTAATAATATTTTCATAGTATTTGTTATTTAGTTATCTAATAAATCATTATATCTATATTTTCAAAATAGCAGGAATCATTTTTTTTCTGCTATGATCGGCTATTTCTTTAATATGCAAAAATGTTGTAGTAGGAATTGGCACTTGGATTTCCGTTGATTTAAAACGTACATCTTTCATCCGAAGGACCTTCATAAATAATCGGAAGGGTTCTTTTTCATTTCTTGATAAAATTAAATTATCAGCAATTTTCTCTAACTCCGCTATTTGTTCCGCTTTTGCTGTTGTACTAACAGAAAAGATATATGTTTTATCCATATTAGATGTAATCGTGCTTTTTATCTTTTCCAAAATCGAATCACTATACGTAGGTGAAAATAATAATAGATTTAATGCTGAACCAAATATTAAAATCCCGGGCCCTTCGTTGGGTAAATCTTTCGAAGCAATATCTAAAACTTTATCCCAAACATCCGGTTTAACCAGGTTCGCATTAATAACCTCACTATTCGTTTTCTTATAACCTGGTATTTCAACATCCAGTTGTATGAATTTTATTTTTTTTATATAATCATTAAGATTTATACCGGCAACACTTTTTATGCTTTCTATTATAAATTCCTTGGTTGGGTATTGCAGCGACATAAAAATAACACTTCCTCCATTTTTTAACCATGCGGAAACAAATACTTCACCGATTAAAGGTTTTCCCGAACCTCCCGGCCCGGTAATTAAAGTTGTTGAGTTTAACGGTATTCCTTCCGGAATGATATTATCAATCCATGTTGTCTCTGTTCTTAAAGTCTTCATCATAAATAAATTTTTTAACAAAGTCACATTGCACATTCTTTTTAATAAACAAAACAGAAGGCTTATTTTTGAATTGACGTTATACATGTTTTTCTTTAACCAATAATTTGCTCCATTTTCTGTATGGCCTGAAAAACCGCAACCGAAATATCAATTTTTTTATCTTCCATAATAAATGGTTTGCCTTCATCCGCAAGTCTTCGGGCATTAACATTCATAGGTATTGACCCGAGAAATTCAATGCCTGTTTCTTCAGCTTGTTTTTTCCCTCCGCCGGTACCAAACAATTCAATCAGTTGGCCACACTTTGGACAAATTAATCCAGACATATTTTCAATGAGCGCGATATGGGGGATCTTCATTTTTTTTGCCATAGCAATAGCTCTTGCAGAATCAATTAATGATACTTCCTGAGGAGTTGTAACAACAATTGCCATATCAGGCTTCATGCTTTGAGTAATGGTAAGGCTTTCATCACCTGTCCCCGGAGGTAAATCAGCAATAAGATAATCCAATCCGCCCCATTCTACATCACCAAGAAATTGGTTAATCATTTTAGAACGTAAGGGGCCACGCCAAATAACTGCCTGATTGGCAGGTAGTAAATTTGCCATAGAAATAATTTTAACCCCTTTACTTTCTTGTGGAATAATTTTTTCATTCAAGGTATGCACTTCTCCTTTTATACCTGTCATCTTCGGAACATTAGGCCCTGTTATGTCGGCATCAAGCATTCCTGTTTTAAACCCATGAAGATGCAGTCCATAGGCAAGATTTACACTTACCATAGTTTTTCCCACTCCTCCTTTTCCACTAAATACAACAATACGATGTTTTATATGGCTAATATTATCCCCAATTTTTTTACTCTCTTGTTTTATTTTTTCTTTTTGTTCTTTCGTTAACATGTTAAATTCCTCCACTTATTTAAAAAAATATTTTTTTACACGAACCTATGTTTAGTTAAACTTTTGTTTGTAATCTATTATACCAAACACTTTAGCTGTTTCTTTTTATATCATTGCGAAATCTAGATGCCTGAATACCAACGCCACTGCTGAAGTAAAACAATTTGTGCACACTATTAAATAATGGTTTCATTGGTATTATCTTTGGTAGACAAACATCCGTTTAAAAAATCTCGTATTATTTCTTTCGGATATTTTCCGGATACCCCGATAAAAACATTCATTTTCTTTTTATTTAAAATAGCTATAGTATGTGTTGTGATTTTATTAGCTATCACATCGGTTATGCCTTTATCTTCTAATATATCAGGGATTAATCCAGGTTCTTTTGCTGGAATAATTAATAATTCTTCTTTCATTATTTCACCTCCTTTCAATGTGTAAATGGTAAATTGGCCACAATAATCAAAGTGCTCAGACAATACATTATTTGTAATTGGAATAGCTACACGCATTATAATAATCTTTTTAAAAATTATTTATGTAAAGATACCCTATACCTCATCGAATATCATAACATTTTGAATTTTAGTGCACAACTTTTTTTATAATATTCCTCATAAATAAAATTGAGGTAGGTTATACTTTATAATTAATAAAGCTTAACATTCTAATTTTATAATGTTATAAAGTTTTATTAAATAAATAATGATACCTTTACTTTAAGTTTACTAATCAATAATGTGGTTTATGGATGAAAAAATATTTAACAACAAGTAATTGTATAAATTGCACAAATAGTTCGAAATGTTTTCAAAAACTAATTCATTCCGAATTAGAATTCATTAATGAAAATAAAACACAAATTATATATAAAAAAGGAGAAACCATTTGCAAACAAAATGCTTTTGCTTCTTATGTAATGTATATTGCAGATGGACTTGTAAAGTTATATATTGAAAGTGTTGGGAATAAACATATAAATATCAAAATACTACAAACATCCGAATTTCTTGGTTTACCATCGGTGTATGGAGAAAATATTTACAATTGTTCTGCCAGCGCACTAAAAGATTCTACGATATGTTTGATAAAAAAAGATAGCTTTAAAAAACTCCTTAATCATAATGGGAATTTTGCTTCAGAAATCATTAAAGGATACTGCCAGAACGAAAACCGCATATTTGATATTGTAAAAAGCATTGGGTATAAACAAATGCACGGAAGGATAGCCGACACTTTACTTTATTTAACAAGTGAAAGGTTTAAAGATATCAATATTTTTTCATACATTACCAGAAAAGATATTGCAGAATTTTCGTGTATTTCTTTGGAAAGTACGGTGCGGCTTTTAACTGAATTAAGAAACGATAAAATAATCGATATTAAAGGAAAAAATATTACAATACTTAATCGAGAACTATTAAATAAAATAAGCCTCCATGGATAGATTGTAGCAATTTAAGCTAACTACCTTAAGAAAATTCCCTTTTACGTTTAGTCATTTTATTTTAACAACCGGACAACATGTCCGCTCATGCGAGAGCAAATAGCTTCGCTACGTAATCGCACTTTTATCTGTCGAAAAGTTAAGGTACGCTTTCTGATCGATAATTTCTTTCAGGTAATGAACCACTTGCCATACCTCATCGAAAGTATTATACAAAGCTATAGGTGCCAAACGGATAATATCGGGTGGCCGAAAGTCAGGAACCACTCCACTGGCCTTTAATGCCTCATTAATCCGGTAAGTTTCTGAGGCATGGCTTATGGCCACATGCCCGCTCCGTTGATCCGGATTTTTGGGGGTGATAATTTTAAACTGATAGCGGTCGTTTTCTAACAACTCTTCTATCAGACATATTAAATAAGAAGTAAGGTGAACCGATTTTTTGCGGACATTTGCAATACCGGCCTCCAGGATAATATTCAATGCTCCTTCAATGGGCGAAGACCCTAAAATACCGGGAGAAGAAATTTGCCAGCCACCGGCACTTTTCTCGTGCTCGAAATCTATGAGCAAATCAAACTGTTTCTCTTTTTTGTACCCAAACCAACCGGGCAATTGAGGTTTCTTATCAAAATGTTTTTCGTTGATGTATAAAAATGCGGCACATCCGGGCCCACCATTTAAATATTTATAGCTGCAGAAAAGGGCAAAATCCACACCCCAATCGCTAAAATGGTGCGGAACAACACCTACTGAATGAGAACAATCAAACCCAATCAAAATATCCCGTTTATGCGCTTCGGAGGTTAGATATTCCATATCGAGCAACTGCCCACTGCGGTATAATACCGAGGGCAAAAATACAACAGCCACCTCATCGGTCATCATCTCTACAATTTTTTGTTCATCTAATAAATTGCCATCTTCAGAAGGTACAAGAATTAAATGCTCTTTCGGATTAAACCCTTTCAGTTTGAGCTGTCCTTCCAATGCATAGATATCCGAAGGAAAATTAAGCTCATCGGCCAGTATTTTTGTTTTTGTCCCTTTCGGTTGATAAAAGGTGCTGATTAATGCATGGATATTTACCGTTGTTGTGCCGGTTAATATGAGCTCTTTGGGTTTTGCTCCTACAATTTCCGCAGCCATCTCTCCTATTTGCTCCGCAAAATAGAACCAGGGCCTTTGTGCGTTAAGCCATCCGCCAATGGCTTGATTTTTCCATTCATCTAAAACCCGATTTAACGACTGCTCGGCATCTTTCGACAGTAAACCAAGAGAATTTCCATCGAAATAAATTTTATCTTTAGGGATATAAAATCTATTTCGAAAATCTTTCAACCGGTCATTTTTATCTAAATCAGCAGCAAATTTTCTATTGGTTTTATTTTTTACAAAATTCATAATCCATACATATTTTAATCTTAAATCTACTAATAATAAGGATATAAACCATAATCTAACCGTTCATAATCAAAAACATTGGTAAACAATTTGATATAATCCTCTTCGATGGATTTATCCATTTCCATTCTCTGCATCTCTACTTTTAACTTTTCTTTACTCAAATCTGAATTTGAGGCTTTGGTAAAAAACCGTTCAAAAAACTTTTGTTGTAAATCATTTTCAAGAAAAATTTTATACGTTAATCCTTTTTCTATATAGATGTTTTTTCCTTTTGTTAGTTTAATTTCCTTAAAGGGATACCGGTAAGAGATAGCCGGACGTAACGCTGTAGAATAATAATTCACTTCAATGGGCACCTTCTCTTGTACCACGAAATTCCACAAACGGCTATGAAAAACCAGTGTGTCTTTATGGTAATTTATACTCCAGAGGCTTTCATTCACATCATTCATATGAAATTTCTGCATGATTTGCTGAACTTTGTCAGGAGAATTCTTTATAGCCAAATTACGGATTAAGCCTGTTTCCGTAATTTCCTCGTATGCTTTGCAAATTTCACGAGCATGACGAACCCTGGCCGCTCTATTTTGAAATCGATTTTTATAGATAAACGAACAGTAGTTGATGGGAAAATTAATTTTATGTTCGATATTATATTGAATGACGCGAAGGGCTGTAAGTTCCGATTCAAGTACAACAATTTTTGGCCCGTGTAAAAAAGTATATCCTCGTTTAATCAATTTTTTATAATTATAGGAAGTACACCTGATTTGATGAAGGTTTAAAAAATTTACGCCAACGGTTTTTAAATCTTTAATTAATTGTGTTAATTTTTTAAAATCTTCTGATATTGCCGGGATTTCTACAGTAACAATATCCATAATACCTTTTGCTAATTTTAAGGTATCTAATTTATAATCCACTGCACTTAAATCGAATCGAATCTCATTTAATCCTGCATTTTTTAATTTTAATAATTTTTCTTTTGTTACTAATATACCGTTGGTATACAACCAAATATACATTGCAGGGCCAAATGCTTTACGAACCTCTTCAATATATTTTAATGATTTTTCGAAGGTTGATAAGGGTTCCCCACCACTAATACTAACCCTTTAAATCCAAACTTTTTTATATAAGCAATATAATCTGCAACGTTGGGAAATTCTATGCTATTGGTCATAGGTACCGATTCATCATTTTGTTCGGTGGGGCAATAAAAACAATTTGCATTGCAAATGCCATTAATAAAAAGACACGACCAGAAACCTTCCCCGCAGATACTACAACCAGACGAAATTTTTTTACAATCTAATTTCGATTGGTTAAAACCCCATTGAACAGAGTTTTCTATCGATTCTAACAGTGCGCTTCGTTCTTTTGATGCTTCAATTATTTGCTCTGGGGTTACAAAGTTTAGTTCATCATAAAAATCAGCATATTCCTGCTGATTTTTTTCAATCATTAATTCAATTTCTGTCTTCATTCGAGATAAATAGATAAATAGATTATTAATCAGGGATTTTTTTCAAAAATAATCTATTTTTATCTAGTTTTTAAAACAATTTTCGTCCTTGTTTATCGTTTTTCGATAATGCATAAATTTGATTATTAAATTGTTAATAATTTAGGGTTATTTTTATTTCATTCCTACATTCATTTTTATATCTTACATTTTCAATTTTAAGTAATTTAAATTTTAGGATAATAGCAATTTACGCTAAACTTCTTCAATTACATTTTGTTCATAGTATTAAACCAAATTATATGCGTATTTAAATGGAGTTTCTAGATTCATTCCCGGAAGTAGTTTTTGAAGTTGATAAAAATTTTACGTTAACATTTTTAAATGCATCGAGTGAAAAAATTACAGGCTATAAAAAAGAAGAACTAATTGGCAAAAAAATTGAATTGGAAAAATATTTTGCCCCGGAAGAGATGGCCAAAATGCAAAAAAATTTTTCGGAAAATTTTAAAGGAAATCATATCACGGGGAATCATTATAAGATGCGCACCAAATATGGGGAGAAAATTATTTTAAAAATCATAGCTGTCCTAAATATTTTTAAAATTAAAAAATACAAACGTAATTACAGGTATTTTGGACAGATTTTTACTATTATTAAAAACGAATCCCCCCATTTAAATAAAATCCCTTGTTTATAT
>JAYEKP010000103.1:0-14682 GCA_034661075.1 Bacteroidota bacterium | reverse complement strand
CAAAGAGTGTTAAATTTGTTTTCATAGCCAATTTATATTTTAGTTGGTTAGTACTACAAAAATAAGGGCTCTTTAAACAAGAGCTCTAAATTGGCTATCTTTTTTTATTATTTAGGACAGATGTGACTCAAAAAATAGATTTTAATAAAATGAAGAAAATTTCTTTTTTATTACTTTTTGTAATTTATAATAGTTTATCATTTGCTCAATCTGATCAATGGTTAACCTGGTACGAAAAATCAAATTATCTGGAAACACCCAGATACGAAGAAACCATTAAGTACAGCAAAATGCTGGCTAACGCAAGTGACTTTATTCATTACACTACATTTGGCATAAGTCCTCAAGGGCGTGATTTACCAATACTTATAGCTGACAAAAACAAAAATTTTACGCCCGAAAGTGTTCATCAATCCAATAATGCTGTTTTATTGATTGAGGCATGTATCCACCCGGGCGAATCGGAAGGAAAAGATGCCGGATTGATGTTTTTACGCGATGTATTTATCCATGAAAAATATTCGGATTTATTAGAGCATACAACCATTTTATTTATCCCCATCTTTAATGTTGACGGCCATGAAAGATTTAGCCCTTACAACCGGATCAATCAAAACGGCCCTAAAGAGATGGGTTGGCGTACTACGGCTACCAACTATAATTTAAATCGGGATTTTGCCAAAGCCGATGCACCCGAAATGCAACAGTGGTTAAAATTGTTTAATGAGTGGATGCCCGATATGTTCATGGATATTCATACTACCGACGGTGCTGATTATCAATACCAGTTAACGTATGCAATGCCGGTACAGGGTGAGATGATAAAAACCCAAACCGATTGGCAAAATCAATACTTAGAAAAGCTTGAACATGATCTTTTGCAAAAAGATATCTTAATATTCCCCTACGTATCTTTTCGTCGTTGGCATGATCCTCAAAGTGGACTAATCCGTCGGCCACAAAGCCCACGCTATTCCATTGGGTATTCTGCTATACAAAACCGTCCGGCATTACTTGTTGAAACACACATGCTTAAAAACTATAAAACCCGTGTGGATGCCACCTATGAATTATTAGTTTATACAACAAAAATTTTAGACAATGAATATAAAAAATTAAAACAAATTAATGCAAATACAGATATTCAAGCCCAACAATTAGCCGGAAAAGAATTCATCCTTGATTTTCGCACCTCACAAAAAGACAGTACTTACATTAAATTTAAAGGAGTAGATTACTCCATTGTAAAAAGCGACCTTACCGGTGGCAATTGGGTACAATTTACAGATAAGCCCAAAGAATATAATTTGGTTCTGTTTGATAAAACGATACCAAACAAAAAAGTGACTCTTCCTAAAGCTTACATCATACCCGTTGAGTGGGAAGATATAATAAATCGTATACGTTTTCATGGAATAAACTTTAAAACAATTTATCATGATACAACAATAACCATTGAAACGTATAAATTTTCAGAAGTGCAATTTGCAAATTTCCCTTTTGAGGGCCATCAAATGGTACGTAATTTTAACAAAAAAACCATTGAAATAGAAAAAACGTTTCATAAAGGCTCAATCATTATTCCGGTAAACCAACGAAGAGCAAAAATTATTGCTCATTTACTGGAACCTGATGGACCCGATTCATTCTTACAATGGGGATTCTTTAACACCATTTTCGAACGAAAAGAATATGTAGAAACCTATGTTATGGAAGAAATGGCCAGAGAGATGATAAAAGAAAATCCGCAATTAAAAATTGAATTCGATAAAGCGGTACATGAAAATCCTGAGCTTTATAATAATCAATGGAGTAAAGTATTTTGGTTTTTTGAACGTACCCCCTATTGGGATAATCAAAAAGATATTTATCCTGTGGGAAGACTGAATTAATCGTTTTTTATTGCTAATAATGATTATATTTGATTCATATAAAAAAACCTGGCATTATTAAAATCTGCCAGGTTTTTAAATTAACAATTTAAATCTTTAACAAATGAAAGCAATTGCTGTTTTTTGCGGTTCAAGTACAGGAAATAATGGAAATTATAAAAAACAAGCCATTTTGTTAGGTCAGATGCTGGCCAAAAAAAATATTGATTTAGTGTATGGCGGAGCAAAAGTAGGCCTTATGGGGGCCATAGCTGAAGGAGCATTAAACGATGGCGGACAAGTTATTGGTGTTTTGCCCACATTCTTAAAATCGAAGGAAATTGCACATTCTGAGCTAACCGAATTAATACTCGTAGAAAGTATGCACGAGCGAAAAAACCTTATGCATGAGATGAGCGATGGAGTAATTGCACTACCCGGAGGGTTTGGTACTATGGAGGAATTATTTGAAATGCTTACCTGGTCCCAATTAGGACTACATGAAAAACCAATAGGTATTTTAAATATTGATGGCTTTTATGACCCATTAATTTCACTGCTGGAAAATATGGTTGCCAAAGGATTACTAAAACAAAAAAACCGGGAAATGTTGCTTATCGATGATAATATTAATTCCCTTTTATCTCAAATGGAGAAATATGTAGCTCCCTATGTGCCCAAATGGATTGATGAAGAAAAAATTTAACAGGCAGATTCTGCTACTTACATTTTTTCTTATCTATATTGTATATTTTATGTAATTATGAACTAAAATGAAAAAAACATTATTCATTCTGTTTATTATTTCATGGGTGGGCACTTTAAATCTTTCAGGCCAAGTACTTCATACCGAGAGCTTTTCAGTAATACTCGATACGACCAAAAAAGTTAAAGGCAGTATTGTTCCTGATTTTAAATTCGAAAGTCAAAAAAAAGATTTAATTGAATTTGAAAATGTTTCGGATATAACTTTCTTAATTAATGAAAGCGCATTGACTTTTGCCAATAAAATTGAATTATCAAAATATGGCGAAGAAGTCTTATTAAGTGGAGGTTATCTTTATGTTGAATATGGCAAAATATGGGAACAAAAATTCAGCTTCGACCCTTTTTCTCAGATTCACTGGTCAGAAGCCAGAGGCCTGGAATTTAAATATGCCGGAGGAATTTATGCACGATATATTATCATAAATAAAGAAAACTTAGGCCTTTTTGCAGGCCTTGGAACATTTTATGAACACGAGCGTTGGAATTACGAAGGAGTAAATGATACCTTATTAATACCGGCCATAACAAATGATATATACTCAGATCTGATCAAATTAGGAAGCTATCTTAGCTTAAAGTATGAATCCGATTATAATTTCACCATTGACGTTAGTATTTATCATCAAAGCAGGTACGATGAAATATTTTCAACACCCAGAATAGCGGGGAGTGCCAGCATTACTTACAATTTTACCGAACATCTTGGATTAATAGCTAAATATCAAAACATCTATGATTATAATCCTTTAGTGCCAATAGATAAACTATTTAATCGTATAATACTATCGATTGATATTTCTTTTTAATTTTAATTAAATAGAAATTTACTTTCTTGGCAGATTTTGCTAAATTACATGCAAATATTCTAACAAAAAAAACTATGAATCAGTTATCGAATCTTTTTTCGTCAGTCATATATCCTATCATAATAATTATCATCATTGTTTTATTATTAATTGCTAACCGATGGATATTTAATCGAATAAAAAAGAGTAAAGACTCGCTCATTGTTACTCGTCAAACCATTGCAATGTTTATTGTTTTAGCGGGTTTATTAGCGTTCATTTTAAACTTACCCATAGAAAAAGAACTAAAAGGACAGTTATTAAGCTTTTTGGGTATTATCATAAGTGCTGCAATCGCCTTAAGCTCCACAACCGTTCTGGGTAATTTGATGGCCGGGTTAATGAACAACTCGATGAAAAGATACCGTATGGGTGATTTAATCAATATTGGCGATTTAACCGGGCGTGTTACCAGAAAAAATATATTTCATACTGAAATACAGTTGGAAGACAGCAATTTTGTTACCATTCCGAATTTATACATGGCTTCTTATCCGGTAAAATTAACCCGAAAAACAAATACGGTTATTTCCATCACCGTTTCTTTAGGATACGATGTCCCTCAAACGAAAATTGAAAAAAGTCTAAAAGAAGCTGCCCTTGATGCGGGTTTATCCGATCCATATGTTTACATAATTAATCTAGGTGATTTTTCCGTATCCTATAAAATTCATGGTTTCCTTGAAGATGCCAACAAGTTTTTTAGTACTACTTCATTATTGCGCAGTAAAGTAATGGATCATCTTCATAAAAATAATATTGAAATTGTATCGCCTACATTTATGAACCAGCGAAGAGCAGATGAAACTACTTTTATTCCAAAAGTTATTGTACAAAAAGAAGAACCGGAACAAGAAGAAAAATCGCCGGAAGAGCTCATCTTTGATAAAGCTACCGAAGCCGAAGCTATTGAAAAGAAAAAAGAATACCTGGAAGAAATTGAACAAAAAATTGATGATTTGAACGAACAAATCAAAGAAACGAAAGATAAAAACGAAATTGAAGAGCATAAAAAATCTATCGAACGTTTAAAAAAGACAAAACAACGAATCGATGAACATATCCAAAATCAACACGAAAAGCTAAATGAGAAAAAAAATTAAATTCACCCCTATCCTCCATAATTATTGCTTTTCTTTATAAATATCAAAGATATATTTCTTTTCCATATGATTAATATTATTTTTACTTTGTTAAAAAATTAGTTTATTATCATAACCATAAAAAAATTTATTATGATTAAGAAAAGTCTAGTAATTGCACTTTCTGTTATTGCTTTTTTGTTTACTCAATGCACAAGTGATGAAAATACAGAAAAAAAGAATATTAATGAACAGACCGTTACGGAAGTACAAAATGCGTTAATCGATCAATATGCAAACGCAGATAAAGAGATGATTAAGCGAGGCGTACAACATGCAGCCTCGTTATGGCGTACATCTGATGGCACTCCGGATGAATTTAAAAATTTCTGTTTAGAACAATTTATCGAGGATGCAGAAGAAAAGAAAATTATTTTCGAAAAAATTGAAAAAAACTTCGAATCGCTTTGGGGACATCAAAATAAAATGGTGCTGGATTTAAATGAAAATATGCACCTTGATTTAGAATCATATCACAAAATTGATGCAATGTTTGCTTCGTATAGTCCGGGCGCTCATTTTGCCGAGGACTTTTATGGAAACAAAATTGCTTTTGTTATCGCGCTTAACTTTCCTCCATACAGCCTGGATGAAAAAAATGAGCTGGAAAAAAACTGGTCAAACTTAGAATGGGCTTATGCCCGGTTAGGTGATGTTTTTACCGCACGTGTACCTGCCGAATTATCACAAAATATCAACAAAGCGGGTACCAATGCAGATATTTATATTGCCGATTATAATATTTATATGGGGCATTTGTTAAATAATAACAGTGAAACATTATTCCCTAAAGATATGGTTCTTTTGTCGCACTGGAATTTGCGCGATGAAATAAAATCAAATTACGCCAATCCGGAAAATGGATTGGAAAAACAACAGATGATTTATGAGGTAATGAAACATATCATTCATCAAACGATTCCGGAAAAAGTAATTAACACAGATGAGTTTGACTGGAACCCTATAGAAAATAAAGTATATAAAAACGGAGAAGAGGTTTCGTTTGAGCAAGAACCAAATACCCGATATCTACAAGTAGTAAACAATTTCCAGGCATTAAAAGCCACCGATGAATATTATCCTGAATACAATACATTTATCAAAAGAAGTTTTTCGGGTAGTAAGGAAATTCCTCAGGAGGAGGTTGAAAAACTGTTTGATGAATTTTTATCATCACACGTAGCTAAAGAAGTAGGTCAGTTAATCCGTAAACGATTAGGCCGTGATTTAAAACCTTTTGACATTTGGTATGATGGTTTTAAAGCACGAAGTGCTATTTCTGAGGATGAACTTACTGAGATTACGCAAAAGAAATATCCTACCGCAAAGGCTTTAGATGATGATTTAGATCAGACCTTAATGAAACTCGGTTGGTCAAAAGAAAGAGCTGATTTTATTGCTTCGAAAGTTACGGTTGATCCGGCACGTGGCTCCGGACATGCCTGGGGAGCCCAAATGAAATCGGAAAATGCTCACCTACGAACCCGAGTTGGCGAAAAAGGACTGGATTATAAAGGTTATAATATTGCAATCCACGAATTTGGACACAATGTAGAGCAAACTATTTCATTACATGATGTTGAACATTACATGTTAAACGGAGTACCAAATACTGCATTTACCGAAGCCCTTGCATTTATGTTCCAGTCAAGAGACCTGCAACTTTTAGGAATAACTAATGACAACCCGGATAAAAAATACCTGAAAACCCTTGACAATTTTTGGTCCGTGATGGAAATCATGGGTGTTTCAATGGTGGATATGCAAGTATGGAAATGGCTATATGAAAATCCAAATGCAACGGAAGCGGAATTGAAAGATGCCACAGTAGATATTGCAAAAAAGGTTTGGAATAAGTACTTTGCACCTGTTTATGGCATTGAGGACGAGCCAATTTTAGCGATTTATTCACATATGATTGCCAGTCCTCTTTATTTAGCCAACTATTCATTTGGCCATTTAATCGATTTCCAGATCGAACAACACATTGTAAATAAAGATTTTTCTGACGAAGTAGACCGAATATGGAGTATTGGAAGATTAACCCCTGAATTTTGGATGCATAAAGCGGTTGGCGAAAGCATTTCAATAGCCCCCATGATTAAAGCTACTGAAGAAGCCGTGAATCATATTAACTAAAATAAATAAGAGGGTGTCCAAAAAGCCTTTGTGGACACCCTCTATTAACAATTCGGTAAAAAAATGGATTCATCTGTTTATTTTTTTATATCTTTAACCATTGGCAAGAAAAATTATTTATTATGAGTAATAGTGGTTTAAAATCAAAGTTTTCGATTTATGCTAAAATGGGTTTAATTCCCAAAACATCAGTTCTTGAAGAAAAAGAAGATGCATTAAAAAAAAAATTTGAAGCATTTAACGAATATAAAAATTCAGACGAACTAGCTCGTTTTAAAGAGTTGGAAACATTTGTTACCTCCCCGGAATTTGAAACAATAAAAAAAGAAATAAATGCCCAAAAATATCCTGGTTCTGAGCCTTATAAAAAAGAAAAAGAGTATAAAAAATTAAAAAACTCGAAACGGATAAAAATCTATTATCAGGTTAAGGATTCAAAAGAACTTAAAGATTTTGAAACATTTAAAACTTCCGAAAAGCTTGCTGATTATGAGGATCTAAAACAATTTTATGAATCACCAGAATTTGATGAGTTTAAAAAATCTCTTGTTCAACAAAAACAAGAAAAAACACAAGAAATAAAAGATAAACAGTCAAATTATAAAACCCTAAAGAAAAAATATCGATGGTTTTTTAAATTAAAAGATTCTAAAACATTAGCAGATTTTAAACAACTGGATGGTTCGCCTGAGCTAGAAGAATACTTTTCCTTAAAGCAAGATGTTGATAATCACCCAGATGATAAAGAAAAAATAAAACTTTTCAAATCAAAAAGTAAATCATCCCATATTAAAAAATATTTAAAATTTAAAGCTTCTAATCAATACAAAGAATATCTTGAATTACAAGGTTCTGATGAAATTAATGATTTTATCGCCCTTGAAAAGGAAGTGAATTCGGCTGAATTTAAAAAACACATCGAAGAAGTCAAAAATCTTGTTTATAAAAATACGGAAGAGTACAAAAATTATTTGAAGTACAAAAAACTGCAGAAATCACCCGAAATTAAACAGTACTATAAATTTAAAGATTCTGATAAATTTGCTATTTACACTGAATTAGATGGGTCAGAAGAAATTGCTCATTTTGAAGACCTGGAAAGATATATACAATCGGATGAATTTGCTCGTGATAAGAAATATTTAAATACCAAAGATAAATTCAAGCTTTCGGATGAGTATAAGCAACAACAAGAATATCTGGAGCTAAAAAAATCAGAAAAAATTAAATGGTATTTTAAACTGGAAAAATCCAATATTTTTGATGAAATAAAAAAATGGAAGTTAACTTTTGAAGATAATTTTCAAACACAAAAATTAGATACAGCGAAATGGCAAACCGGTTATTTCTGGGGCAAAACTTTGCTCGAAGCCGATTATGTCCAGGCCAACGAAAGACAATTCTTTACCGATGATAATATTATTTTGGATCATGATAATCTAAAAATTATAACACAAAAACAAAAAACAAACGGAAGGGTTTGGCATCCGGTAACCGGATTTTATCCACAAGAATTTGAATACACCTCGGGATTAATTAATACCGCTCAATCCTTTCGTCAACAATACGGTTTGTTTAAAGCAAAAATAAAAGTTGATCACTCCTACCCTGTTCATCATGCTTTTTGGTTACGTGGCGAGAAAATAACACCCGAAATTGATATTTTTAAATATGGGAAAAAATCAAATTCTAAATTAGAGATTACCAATTATTGGACGGATCAAAACACCGTAAAAGAAAACAGATCAGTAGTTTCCGGATTAAATTTTTCTAAGGATTATTTTATTTATTCCATCGAATGGTGTGAGCAGAAAATTACCTGGAAAATAAATGATTTAGTTGTTCACGAACAAACAAAAGGAGTACCAAATGAACCCATGTATATCTTATTAAGTTCTGGGATAACGAACAAAGGAGAACCATATTTGCCAAGCTATATGCTTGTTGATTGGATAAGAGTTTATAAAGAAACAATTACTGAAGAGGATTAATCTTTATTTTTTTTAAGATTTTTAGCAATACGAACCAATGCTTCTTCTAGTGGTTCGTTTGGTTTAATAAAATTATATTGGCCCCAAAAATCAGCATCATATTCATTGTCCTGATCGATAAATACTTGTTCTGTATTAATCAATTCTTTTCGTTTAAAATCATCAATATTCGTTGTATCGATATCATTTACAGCAAACTCGAAAATAGTTTTGTAATTATCTGCAAATAAACGTTTTCGATTTTTAACCCTAAAATCAAGTTCCCCTCTAACCATATTCAAATGCAAAACATTATTTAACGTACGATAGCTAACTTTATATTTTGCTGATATGGGCTTTACCTTTATACCCCAATTTCTTTTCACAACAAGCTCTTGTGACATTTTGGATACTGCTGATGGTTCAATTTCAAATTCTGCAGCTTTTATTGCTGAAGTTTCCGTATCAATAAAAATTTTACCACGAAAAGATTCATCTTTCAGATAATAACGTGGAGAAAATTCTATCTCATAAGCAGTGCTATTATCAAATTTAACAATATTCGTCATGGTGTATAGAGGTTTATAATTTATCTATATCAATAAAGCTAATTGAATTTTTAATAATGTCCAGATACAAAGAAGCATGTAATCCACCTTTAAGTTAAAAAAAAATAGTATCCATTATACTATAATCAATATTTTTACGACTTTTAAGTAGCCTGATATGATCGTTATATTCGTATATGGACTTTTAAAAACATTTAAAACCGCTTCACTTACCGCAGCATAATCATCATTGCGTTGTATAATCTCCCGATAAAAAACGGTATAAATATTATCCTGGGTGCTATAATTTTCTGGAATTTTCTCAACAGCTTCTCGAATTAAATTTTTGGGCTCTACATAGCGAATAACTACCTCTTGCAAACTTATATTTGCACGTTTGAGATAAATAATATTAACATCTCTACTTAATTCACTAATGGGGACAATCGCATTTTTATACCCAACAAAAGATATAGCTAAATTAAATGGAAGAAATTGAGCAGGTATTTTAAATACAAATTCTCCATCATTATTGGTAACTGTACCAATACTCTTGCCAAAAATAGAAATATTAGCATAAGCTAAAGGTTCCTCACTAACCTGATCAATAACTTTTCCTTTTATCGTAAACTGGAATGTACTGTCTTTTAAATTACTATGATGAGAGGCCAGTACGTTGAGTGTGTTTCTTTTATAAATTACAATTTACTTTTCAACAATTTTATAATTTAAAGTACTATCGTTCAATAAGTTATTTAATATAACCTGCAATTTTTCATTTTTAAAATCTGCTTTAATCGTTTTATTGGCAGGAATAAGATCGGCGTTATACGAGAATTCATAACCAATCATTTCGCTAAGCTCATTTAGAGCATCATAAAGTTCAATATCTTTAGTTTTATAGGATATGGGTGTTTCAAACACCTGGTTTTGAGCATTACCAGTTAAAGATATTAGTATTAATGTACTTATGATAAGTATGCGATTTGTCAAACTATTCTGTTTTTATATATCTACTAAAATAAAAGATTTAATTTTTTAAGACAATTATTCTGTTATTTTGATAATCAACTTTAAGGTTAAAGGTAACGCAAATCACTTCCATTACTGATTTAATATCCTGTTTTGTGAAAGTGGATGTAAGTCGGTAATTTAAAATTTCTTCATCTTCTGCATGGATATCAACATGATATACTCTACTTAAGGTATTAAAAACATTAACTAAATGCTCCTCTCGGAAAACAATATTTTTGGTTTTCCATGCCAAAACATTGGGATCAAGATTTTTCTGTTTTTTAATTTCAGATTTAGTTACTATACCCACATTTCCCGGATCAACTAAAATATTATTTTCACCTGATTTCTTGCGAGATACTTCAACCATCCCAGTTTCAACATAAACTTCAACATCAGAATCATCAATGTTTGTTCTAACATTAAACGAAGTTCCTAAAACTCTAATTTCTGCATTTTTTACATCAATAATAAACGGTTTATCCTTGTTTTTTGTCACATCGAAAAAAGCTTCTCCGGTTAGTTTTACTTTACGTTGTGTTCCATTAAACCCCTCTGGATATTTTAAACTACTGTTTTCATTTAAATATACTTTCGTTCCATCGGGTAAAACAATTTCATTACTAGTTTCATTATCAGCGGTATATTCAGTAAATGAATAATACCCAAAATTTTCCTGATAAATCATGTTAAATAAAAATCCCAAACCGGCAATCACAACTATCATTGCAGCATATCTTAACACACGATTAAAATTTATAGTCCTTTTTTTCTTTTCTTCATGCTTCTCATCTGCCTCAATTCTGCTTTTTAAATTATCCCAGGCAGAATCTACATTTACTCTTTCCATTGCTTTGTATTTATTAATAATCTCCAAATCGTTTTTTACTTCATTAAACAAATTTTTGTGTTCAGTCGATTGTTCAATCCATTGATTCAGCAAATCAACTTCTTCATCAATACATTCATTGGCAAAATATTTTGCTATTAAATCCCAATATTTTATATCGTTAGTTTTCATCACTCAATGATTTAAAATTTAAACAGCCTCGGCATAATCCTTTAAATAGGAACGAAAATGTTTTAATGCTTTTCCCATGTTTGACTCTACAGTTTTTATGGATATAGATAATTTTGTTGCAATTTCATGATATTTTAACCCATCGTATCTACTCATTTTAAAAATAATCCTGGCCTTTTCCGGTAAAGTATTTAATGCTTTATTAATTATGGCATTAAGTTCTTTAGCATTCATCTCATCAGCAGGACTTATACTATCATTCAACGGTTGTGTCTTGTAATATTTTTCGTATTTCATATCCAGGTTATGTATTCTGATCTTTTGTAAACTATTATTTTTAACAGCTGCATATAAATAAGATTTAATCGATGTATTGATTCGTAACTGTTGTCTGTTCTTCCATATATTATAGAACACATCCTGCACTACCTCCTCTACTTCATCTATATTTTTTAAATACTGCATTCCAAAATCACACAACATTTGATAATACACTTCTTAAAAAGCAGTTCAAATAGTTGAATATCTCCCTTACTTATTTTTTTAATGATATCCTTTTCGGAATATTTCATCATCCTTTTATTTATAAACGTATGTATTTCTTTCTGTTATTTCAAACATCATTTTTTCTGTTTAAATTAGTTTCTGGTTATAAGATGATAAAAATGCAATCTACCCTATCCAAACAAGTAAATATATTTAAAAAAATTGGATAAGTAAATAAATTAAAGGGAGGGTTCCCAGGCTTAAAATGGTTGAAAGAAATAAATTTTCGGTAGCATGCAGGTCATCACTATCAAATTTTTTCGCTAACACGACAATCATAGCCATACAAGGCATTCCACTTTGCATAACCACCACAGTTTTTGCTATCTCTCCAATATGAATTCCGGTAAATTTTGTTAAAATTTGGATAATAAGTAATAATAAAAAAGGGACAAAAATCATCTTATTAAAACTCAAAGCATAAATTTCAGGTTTTTTAAAAGCTTTCATCATCGGATTCTGAGCCAAAACAGCTCCAATATAAAGCATAGCAATATAAATCGTTGTTTGTCCTAAACCATAAAATGGTTTATAGATATAATCAGGAAATTGAATTCCAAGCAAAAGCATAATAGCCCCTAATGTAAATGAAACGGTATTAGGATTTAATAAATGCTTTAAATTTTCGGAAAATTTAACCTTTTTGTTACTATTAAATACAAATACGCCAATAGTCCAAATAAATACATCCTGGGTTAAATGATAAATAATAGCATATAATAAACCTTCGCCACCAGGAAATAAAGCAGAAAATAGCGGATAACCTAAAAAAGCTACATTCCCAAACATGGTATGCAGCAAATGGATATTTCGTTTTTTTGTTTCCAGGTTTAATAAAAATCCTGATGCCCGGCCAATAAAATACAATAAGGTGATACCTACAGAAGATAATATAAAAACTAATATACTATTGTTAAGAATCTCCTTATTAATCTCAACATGTGAAACGGAAGTAATAATTAAAAATGGAAGAGTAATATTAAAAACTAAGCTTGCAATACTATTTTTTACCTGCTCGGTAATTACCTTCAGTTTTGTTGCTACAACACCCACTACAGCAAGCAAAGCAAGAATTAATATTTGGCTGGTTATAATAGAAAAATACATGGTTAATTTTTAAAATACAAAGCTACAAATTAGCAGTATCAACTTAAATGTTTTATTAATTTTTTTAGGTATAAAAAAAATGCGTTTATAAACAACTTATAAAAGCATTTATAAACGCAAAAAATAAGATTTGGTAACTCTTTTTTATTGATATACTTTTGGTTCAATTTCTCCTTTCATCACCATCAATCCATTCATAGCGAGCGCTTCCATTTCATTTTCGCCAGGATATACAGTAATCGGGGCAATAAATTGAACCATCTCTTTAACGTAATCAACCAACATTTTATCATGAGCCATACCGCCGGTAAGTATAATGGCATCAACTTCACCTTTTAAAACAGCACTTAATGCACCAATATCTTTACCCAACTGATAAGCTAAGGCGTTGTGAACTTCTTTTGCCTTTTCGTCACCATCTTTAATTCTCATCTCTACTTCATAAGCATCGTTAGTGCCAAGATATGCAACAAAGCCACCTTCACCTTTAATCATCTTTTTAACCTGATCATGAGTATATTCACCGCTAAAACATAAAGTTGCAACCTGTCCGCAAGGAAGGGTTCCTGTTCTCTCGGGAGAGAATGGGCCATCTCCGTCAAGGGCATTATTTACATCGATTACTCTACCTCTTTTGTGGGCACCAACAGAAATCCCTCCTCCTAAATGGGCAATAATGAGGTTTAATTCATGGTAAGGTTTATCAACAGATTTGGCATATTTTCGGGCAATTGCTTTTTGATTTAATGCATGAAAAATTGAATGGCGAATAAACTTAGGATGTCCAGTATAACGAGCCACATCTTCCATCTCATCAACAACAACTGGGTCGGCAATAAATGCACGAGGGCCTTTTAGTGTTTGTGCCATATCATAAGCAATTAAACCACCCAAATTACTGGCATGTTCACCTAACTTGCTTTCATGCAAATCTTCAATCAATTTTTCATTAACCTCATAAACTCCAGACTCAATAGGTTTAACTAAACCACCACGCCCAACAATTGCTGTAATAAGTTCGATACGGATATCAGCATCTTTAAGCTCCTTTAATATTATATCCTTTCGAAAATGAAACTGATCTACTATCTTTTTATAAGGGGCTAAATCTTCTGCCGAATGTTTAATATTTTTCAAAAATATAGATTTTGAACCTTGAAAAACAGCAACCTTTGTTGATGTTGAACCAGGGTTTATCGCTAATATTCTTTGTTCTTCCATAATATATTTCGTTTATAAAATTTTAAATTTTACATGGCTGCAGCTAGAGCTATTGACATCATCTTACTTTTATCGGTATCAGCACGTGAAGTTAAAACTATAGGTACTTTGGCTCCCATTATTACAGCAGCAGAAGTACATCCTCCCATAAACATCAACGTTTTATAAAGGATATTACCACTATTAAGATCAGGAGCTACCAATATATCAGCATCGCCGGCAACATCACTAACGATCCCTTTATGTTCGGCAGCCTCTTTTGATACAGCATTATCAATCGCAAAGGGGCCATCGATAATACAGCCTTTAATCTGTCGACGGTTATTCATTACCGTAAGCATTGCAGCATGTGATGTGGATTCAATTTTATGGTTTACAACTTCCAAAGGGCCAATAATTGCCACTTTAGGATTGTTATTTCCTAAATGATGAAATACTTCTACTGAATTATTAATAATATTTATCTTTTCTTGAAATTCAGGAGCTATAT
>JAYEKP010000102.1:0-2889 GCA_034661075.1 Bacteroidota bacterium | reverse complement strand
CTATTGAAAATGATATATATTGAAAATTTTTTTTATTCATTTTTGTAAAAGATGATTTTATTAATTTATGTATGCAGGTAATTTTAAGGTAAATTCACTTCCTTTACTTTCTTGGCTTGAAACTGATATTTCTCCGCCGTTTTGTTCAACAAATTCTTGTGCAATAATTAATCCCAAACCTGTTCCTGTTTCATCATCAGTCCCTTGTGTAGAAATATTGGTATCAATTTTAAAAATTTTATCCAAATTTTCTTTTGGAATACCAACTCCGGTATCAAATACAGATACATAAATAAAATTTTCAACTTTTGATGCTTTTACCCCTACTTCTCCATTCTTTTGGGTATACTTAATAGCATTAGATATAAGATTACGTAAAACCGTCCGAATCATATTTTTATCAATGGAAGCATATAATCCAATATCTACATTCGATGTAAGTTTAATATTTTTACTATCAGCTCTGCCTCTTAATAAATTAAGATTATCATTTACTAATTCAAAGATATCTGTTTTTTCAATTTTGATATCCATTCGGCCGGTTTGAGATTTAGCCCATTGCAATAAGTTTTCTAATAAATTATAGGCATTTTTTGAAAATTTATAAATATGTTCAATAAAATGCTTAATCTTTGTTTCATCATAGGTATCATAACGTTCCATTAATAGCTCAGAAAGCCCTATTATCGTGTTAAATGGATTCTTAAGATCGTGAGCAATGATGGTGAAAAATTTGTCTTTCGTAGCATTTAAGTCTTCTAATTCTTTCTTGTTTTTTTCTATGTCGTTTTTTTGCTTCTCAATTTGAATACTTTTTCTGGTAAGATTTTCTTCCAGAATATTACTGTTTCTTAATCGTTTAATTAAAGCTTTTAATACTCCTTTAGCAATTTCTACATCACTATCAATGATTGTATTAAAAACTTCTTGATCAAGCCTTAAAAGATGCGTTTTTTCAATTGCAGTAACCGTTGCTGATCTGGCCGAAGAATCAATTAATGAATATTCTCCAAAAAAATCGTTTGTTCCAAGCGTAGTAAAAACATGTTCTCCGTCATGGACTTTAACCCTTCCACTCTCAATAATATACATTGCTTTTAACTGATCACCTTTTAAAAAAACAGAATCCCCATTATCAACAGTTACAGAAACTAATGAAGATGTAATATTTTCAAGTATTTTTTTCTTAACCTCTGAAAAAATGGTTACTTTTTTTAATATTTCGATGCGTTGTATTTTTATCTCCTCCAATTCTGAATTTTTTATTTTTAACCCCATTTTACATTCCTTAATTTATTGTTTCTACGGCAATAATTAAACATTGTTGCAATTGAAACCACTCTATTTGTCTTTATTTTAGACTAACAAATATATGAATTAAAAATAATAATTTTGAAGGTTTAACGATGCATCAAAAAAATAAATCCGGCAACAGGCTTTACCGGATTTTAATGAATAAAGAGAATCCCGTAAAATTTAAAACGGTTATCGCTCTGTTAATAAAAAATGGTTCATTTTTTTAGGCTCATAATAGTTAAATAAATCGTAGGTAGGCCAATGATTAACTGTTGCAAGGCCTTTTATCATTGTTTTGTTGATTTGAACCGGAAATCGTGCACCGTATTTAGGTGTTGTATTTATTACCAATACCCAACTTAACCCATTTTTTTCTCTTTTTAATAATACAGATGTCCCTGAAAGGGTTCCCGTTCGCCACCATATTCCGTTTTTATCTGTTCCTGTCCATCCAAAAGGACGTTTGTTTTTTGATGACTTTGTCATTTTTAGAATGGTTGAATCGGTTAAAATATTTTTTTGAACAGAAAAACCATCAATAGCAACTAATAATTTCATAAGCTCTGAAGGAGAGGCAATCCAACCTCCAGCTGCCCCTAAATTTTCAATATTATTTCCTCCATAATATTTGGGAACTTTATCTCCTGTTCCAAAACTTGATAAAACATTTTTTTCACCATTTAACCCATAATATTTTACCTCATTTTCATATTTTTTTTCAGGTAAAGATTTTCCTAAATGCATATCATAAATACCCAATGGGTTTAATATTTTTGAGCTTACATAATTTTCATAATCTGTTTTGGAAATTTTCTCAATTACCGAACCTAATACTGCATAACCAAAATTTGAATAAACAGCCTTTTTCCCAGGTGTGTAGTCAAGTTTACGATGAGTAAGCACATATTTAATGATTTGATTGGTTGAAATAGGCAATTCTTCGTTTATTTCTTTTGCAATACGCAAATTCATAAACATTGGATCACCAGCCTTATTTGTAAACCCTGAGGTATGACTTAAAAGATGTTCAATCGTAATCTGTTTAAATTTTTCATCTTTAATAGATAAAAATTCAGAATTATTTAATATTCCTTTTTTTCCAAAAACAGTATCGGTTAAAGACAGTTTTCCCTCTTCAACCAGTTTCATAACAGCAACAGCTGTAATTAATTTTGAAACACTGGCAATTCGAAATAAATGTTTGGGTTCTACCTGTATTTCTTTTTCTTTGTCGGCATAGCCAAATCCTTTGGCATAAATTAATCTTTCCTCTTTAACTACGGCAACAGAAGCACCAATAATATTCCATTTTTGTAAAAAATCTTCAATTTGTTGATCAAATTCCTGCATCGATTCATAGGCCGATAATTCATTTCTTAAGCGAAAAGATATGGGCAATTTATCTTCTGAAGGGAAAATTTTTTCATTGGGTGCTTTATCAGAAAAACTGATGGCTATTTCTCCCAAATAGATGATTGCAAATACTAATAAATATTTAAAAACTTTTAAAAAATTCATCTCAAATAATTTCTATAATAACTAAAGTCCATTTTCAATAATTAATAATCTGAAAATCAATAATTTTAATACGAA